>CAZMMN010000001.1:0-21116 GCA_964567405.1 uncultured Rickettsiaceae bacterium
CCTTCCAACTCAAACCTAATAAACCTTCAATCTCTTATCCATAGTTCGGGTTAAGGTAATAAAAAGCCAAATCTTTATAAGCTTTTATCTTTTGTTGTCGTTCTTGCTAGAAGAACCTTGGGGAGTCATTTGCTCTTTTCTTGCTTCCCCGCCCTTTTTACCGAGCTCCACATAACCCTCATTACCAAGATGCTCAGATCTCGCTTCGCCGCCTTTTTTGCCAAGTTCGGAATAAGCATCATGGACTTTTTGTTCTTTATCTTTATTAGTGTTATTGTTGTTATTATTTAAACTAGTCATAATAAACTCCTTATTTAAAGTTAGTTTATGTAAGCTAAATACTTACAATTATTACTGTAATGCAGAATAACTACTATTACAAGTAAAAAATACTGATAATCACAACTATAAATTTTTACATGTTTATAAATTCTTAAAATAAGAGACGAAATAGCGTTATTGTTTTTAACAATTCTACTGCACATTTTATTTACAAAACTGAAATAAAGTATCAATTTTATTTTTTGATATTATATAATATATATATACAATTTTATTATTTATAAATAATGCAGTAAATTTTGTTTGACTTTATTTATGCTAATTATTATATAATAAATAAACAACTAAACTTAGGAGGGAAAAATGGCTACATTAGTAGGTACACAAGCAAGTTTTGCTGACGCTTTAAAGGAACTTATTGAACTTGACTATGATGCGAAAGAGGCGTATGACGCTGCTATTGAAAGAATAACAAATCCCGACTACAAATCTCAATTGCAAAAATTTAAAACCGATCATGAAAGGCACATACAAGAACTTAATGCAATTTTACGCGCCCATGGAGAAGAATCGGTTGATGGTCCTAGCGCTAAGCAATGGCTAACCAAAGGCAAGGTAGTACTAGCTAATTTAATTGGAGATGAGACTATCATGCAAGCTATGCGTACTAATGAGGAAGATACAAACACTGCTTATGAAAGAGTTAACAATCATAAAGATAAATGGTCAGATGCGGTCGAAGCTTTAAAGCAAGGATTGCTAGATGAAAGACATCATAAAAAATGGATAGAAGAGAATGGAGGAGCAGCAATATTTTAACAAACTATAACTTTCGTTTACTTGAAAAATTGGCTTTGTCATTGCCTCAATATAGCTGAGGGGAATCTCACACATATTTAAGGTACCCTCTCCGCTCTTCCGTCCTTCTGGCGGTGCAGCTTAGCTCTTTTTTGTATCAAGACTTAGTTCCTCGCTTTTCATTTACTAGAAGCATAAAACCCCAACTAGAAATCTATAAAGAATAAGAATTCTAGTTGGGGCGATAATTTATAACTTAATAGCTATGATCAGTTACTAAATTGTTATATTCTCTGCTTAATCCATTAACGGCATACAGCCAGAGCATTAATATTACAAAAAACACACCCGCAAAATATGGAGTAGCTTCAACGAAGGTATACGCAGGAAGTAGCATAAAGAATGTTGATTGAATGAAGCCACCTCCAGACTTACCACATCTTCCTCCTACTACTTCTACCGCAGCTTGTCCTTTAGTTCTTAAGTCTTTATCTAAAGGAATATATGCCATGTTTTTAGTAGCATCAAATAGCGAGTATTTGGTAGACTTAGCAAGCACTTGCTGCGTTGCTCCAATCATTACAGAGATTGCAAGAGGACCAGAGGTCAAAATGCCTGTTAGATACATTGCAATAGCATTATCAAAGAAAATAAAGGTAAAAAATATTCCACCGGTAATTAGCATCATTAATGGAGTAATCATAGCGGCAGCTCTCCAAGATACTTTTCGGAGAATATTGCTTCCAGCAATCATGAAAAGAATGGCTCCAATTCCCTGATAAGCTTGGAATTGCCCCATATACCTTGTATATGCTTCAGCGGTTGGATATAATTTTCCAATTTTTGACTTCCATACCCCTTCCACTAGATTAGTAGAAACTCCATACGTTAAAACTAGCAGAGCAATAAACCATAAATATTTCGAACCTAAGATCATTTTGAAACTTTCGCCAAGAGACAATTTAACTTTTGCTTTCTTAGTTTTTTCAGTAGGAGTGTATAAAGCAGGATCTGTAAGAACATTGTGATTAATCCATCTATATAGAAGCATGATTACTATTCCGCTAACTATCATTATAGACAATAAAGGAATAAATTTTACTTCTGAAGACACTATGGTCAAATTATCACTAAGAGAATAAGTAATAATTAAAGCAGCGATTGGTAGCGCTAAATTAGCTAACATGCCAAACATTGAATAAAAACGCTTTGCCTCATCGGTCTTAGTGATTTGGTTAGCAAACTGCCAAAACAAAAGACTGAGCATCATGGTACCCCACAGTTCAGCAACAATATAAAAAGTAGCATAAGTCCATTTGCCGCTTATTTTAATAAACCACTGAAAATTAGGATATTGCTCACTTAAGCTTGCTATTAATTCTGGACTTGGATGGACTAGAGCAGGATTAGGGTATAAAACAAAAGTAAATAGAGAAATATATGCTAAAAAGAAACAAGTTACCGAATAAAATACATTAGCAGTATTTAAAATGTCGCAAAGTTTTACGTAAATTATCATCGCAAGTATTGCGCAAGGAGTAACCGCATACATTTTTAGAAAACTGATTGACTCAGGACCAATAGCTGTTACCACGAATCCATCTTTGATAGATCTAAGAGTGGAATAATTTAATAAAATGCAAAACATCATGGCTGCCATCGGCAGAAACTTCTTATTTTCATATCTTTCAATAGGCCATATAATCCTTCTAAGTTCTGAGATATAGCTATCGTTGGTTTTGCTCATACTACCTTGGCAATTTTTACATTAATTTGATAGGGGGCTTATATAATAAAAAGCGCTAAAAGTCAATCTAAAATATTATTTATACTTTAAAAATCGCTTCGCTTTTCTATTAAGTGGTACTCAAACAACTCTTTTCCCTTCTATTGAATTTGATTATAAAGCTTTTTTTGTATAAGGTAAGCTTTTTAAATTAAAATATTAGTCTTTATATTAACTTTAAGTTATCTTCTTAAAATTTCTTTCTCATAAAAAACAAAGCGCATATGAGCAGTACAATTTCCATATATGTTCATTGGCCTTTTTGCTTATCCAAATGCCCATATTGCGACTTTAATTCACATATTGCCTCAACCTTTGACTGTCAAGCTTGGCTTAGCGCTTACTTACAAGAGCTTGATTATTTTTCTGAGTTTGTCCGTGACAAATATATATCCTCCATTTTCTTTGGGGGCGGGACGCCTTCATTAATGCCTTCACTAATAACTAAGGAAATAATAGAAAGAATTTCTAAGCTAGCAATTGTTAATGAGACCACAGAAATAACCCTAGAGGCTAATCCTACTTCCTTTGAGATTGATAAGTTCATCGAATTTAAAAATGCCGGCGTAAATAGAATATCAATTGGAGTGCAAGCGTTAGAGGACCAAGCGCTTAAAATCCTTGGTAGAGAGCATAATGCCTCATTAGCTAAAAGCGCTGTAGAGGCTGCGCATAAGCTATTTTCAAACGTCTCATTTGACCTTATATATGCTCGTCCTCACCAAAAGCTAGAGGAGTGGCAAAAGGAGCTTAAGCTTGCTATGAGCATGGCAAAAGGTCACCTATCCTTATATCAACTTACTATTGAAAAAGGCACTGCATTTTTTAAGCTGTTTCGCGAAGGGAAGTTAGAGTTGCCAGCTAACGATTTAGATGCAGATATGTACGAATGGACAACCAGTTATTTAGCAGATCATAGTTATATACGTTACGAAATATCAAATTATGCGCAAGCCGGCTTAGAATGCCGGCATAACTTGACCTACTGGCATTACAATAGCTATCTAGGAATTGGTCCAGGGGCTCACAGCCGAATAATAAACCACAAAAATAAAGCCGATATATTAGGCTTAATGATGCAGCATAAACCTGAAAAATGGCTTAAGACAGTTGAGGAGGCTGGGTGCGGCATACAATCTTCTAATAAGTTGCCGCTAAAGATAATAATAAAAGAATTTTTGATGATGGGCTTACGCCTTAAGTCAGGAGTAAGCAATAAAAACTTTCAATACTTGACTAACCTTGACTTGCAGGAAGTGCTAAATCTTACGAAGGTTAAGCAATATCAGGAGGGAGGATTAGTTAACTTTTCATCTGACCTGTTAAGCTTAACGGATAAAGGGTTAATGCTACATAGCCAAATTGTTCCTAGATTATTAGCTGATTAGTAAGATATGGTGTATTTTTGTTTTAATTCTTCTAAATCTCCACTAGCATCTAAGGATTCTATTCCATCTTCCAACATTTTAATGAACTCAGTCGACCGAGTAATGTTACGAGAAAAGCCTATATAGATAGGAAAAGGAGTAGAGTTAATTTTGCCAGCATTTTTAAGAGATTTTGAAAACTTTATATTCTTAAATAAGTAATCTTTCATTACCATTTCATCTTCAATATATATTTCAGCTTTTTTGCTGATTAGATTATCAATAGATTTTTCAATAGCATTATCGCCTGTTTCTAAAACTAAGAGTTTTTGATCAACGCTGTAACTGTCAGAAATATACTTAAGTAACCCTCCGAGATTATAATCAAGGACTGCAGTAATTTTTTTACCTTTTAAGGATTCTATACCATCGTAAACCCAATGGGTATCACTGGTCGTAAAACTACTGAGAACGCTATAAGCCTGAGGCTTAGTAGGCAATAGCAGGTCGTGACCTTCTAAATCTAATCCTATGATTCCGTCAATTTTCCCTTTTTTAGCATCTTCTAAAGCGATAGACCAAGGCATTAACCGGTATTCAACTTCAATATCGTAAATCTCAAATGCTTTTTTCGCTAATTCTACTAAATAGCCAGGGTTTTTGCTATCAGGAATACAGTTATATGGGCACCAATAATCCGCAGCTAAAACAATTTTTCGTTGACTAGCTATCGCTCCGTGATGCAAAAACAAAAAAATAAAGCTGACTAGCAAAGCCGCTAAACATTTAGCATTGATTATAGGCATTTTATATGCGATTTTGTATATCTTAGCGTTATTTTATATTAAAAGTTAATTAATTCAACCTTTTTGCATCATTCATGAATTTTCGCGATATTGGCATCATAATTAATAAAAGAAAACTGGGGGAAAGCACTTATATTGTCTCATTGCTCACCAATAAGCACGGTCTTCACTCAGGCGTGGCACGCAGCAGTTCGCAAAAAAGTTCTAGCACCTACCAAGAAGGTAATTTAGTCGATTTTTTCTGGCAAGCGCGTTTGCATGAGCATATAGGAACGGCTAAATGCGAGTTGATCAAGTCTTATGGCGCTTTGTTAATCACTAATAAAACTAATCTATACGCTTTCAATTCTATTGTTAGCCTTATTAAATTAGCTTTTCATGAACGAGAGCCGCATAATAATTTTTTTGCGATTTTTCATGATTACCTTAATAAACTAAGCAATAAATTTAATTTTTATGAATATATTAAGCTGGAATTAGCTATTCTGAACGAAGCTGGTTATAAGCTAGAGCTAGATTATTGTGCTGCTGCCCATACCACCGAAAATCTTTGTTATGTTTCCCCTAAAACAGGACGCGCTATATCAAAGGAAGCAGGATTGCCATTTGCTGACAAATTATTAGCCTTACCATCTTTTCTAACTGCACCTAATGCTGCTATAACGCCTATAGAGCAAAGCCAAGCCTTCAATTTAACCAGTTATTTTTTTAATCGCTATTTTTTTCATGATCAGCAACCCTTAGCCCGAAAAATGCTTATTAGGCACTTACAATCTGGAATTATTTAAAATTATCAGCATAATTCTTTTTTATTATCTTCCGAACTTTTGGTTCTACCACCTGAAAAAGATAATTTTGCGCTTTAGCAAAGTTAATAGCCTCTTCTTTACTGTTAAATTTTAAGGTTATTTCACTCATCATGTTGGTGCTGCCTGTCCACCCCATCAATGGTTCTATAAACTTACCGGTAGAGGAAGAAGCAGGTCCAACCAGCCATTTTGCTTCCCTGCTACCTGACTGCATAGGGTTTTTGGTTGGTCTGTAAATTATGACTTGCATAACAATTGGAATAGTAAATAATTTAAAGTCAACTTTACTAACTTATAAAGCGATATTACCATATGAGCGAGCAAAAACCTATTGAAAATATAAGTTTTGAAGAAGCTCTAGCGGAGCTAGAGGAAATTGTTAGAAAAATGGATACAGGACAAGAAAGTTTAGAATCAGCAATCAGCAGTTTTGAAAGAGGGATGTTGCTTAAAGCTTATTGTGAAAAGAAATTAAAAGATGCAAAGCTGAAAATTGAAAAGGTTATCAAATCTGCCAATGGGGAGGTAAAGATTGAAGAAATTGAAGATTTACCTATATGAGCTTTATTTATAATTATGAAGTTTCCATCCTTTTAAGGATATGCTGAGCAGCTTTGGCACCAATTGACGCGCTGTCGTTCTTACTTCCACTTTCTTGATGAAAAATGACATGGTCGCCATGAATATCAGCTAGCATATAGCGAGCTTGGATATTATCTTGACTATTATAGATGGCATGAGCAGCTATGGGGGTGTGGCAGCTTGCATCTAAGTATTGAATAAATGCACGCTCTGCTTGCGCTAGAATCCAAGTCGGTTGATGATTAAGCAAGTGTGCTAGTTGCAGCATCTTGGTGTTATCTCGTCTAGTTTCTATTGCGATTACTCCTTGCCCTGCTGCGGGGATAATATATTGCGGGTCTAAAGTGTAGCAATATTGGTCATTAAAAAGCCCCAGCCTTTTAAGACCAGAAGCAGCTAAAATTGTTGCATCAACTTCGCCTTGCTGAAATTTACTTATTCGAGAATCAACATTCCCTCTGAAAGTCACTATATTTAGCCTAGGCTTATATTTTTGCAATAATATTTTGCGACGCGGTGAGGAAGTACCAACCAGCGCTGTTTCAGGAAGTTCCTCTATTGACTTAGATTTATAACTAATTAATACATCGCGTGGATCATCACGCTCTAGTACGGCTGATATTTCTAGCTCATCTGGCAATTTTCCCGGCATATCTTTCAAAGAATGCACAGCCATGTCAATATGACCATCTATCAGCTCTTTCTCAATCTCTTTTAAAAACAAAGCCTTACCCCCAACTTCATAGAGGTTTTTATTGAGGATTAAATCGCCACTAGTAACTATTGGGATTATCTCTAACTGAGCTTTGGGATAGAATAAGTTTATCTTATTAGCTACAATTTGCGCTTGGATTAAAGCGAGCTTACTTTTTCTAGTGCCAAGTTTGATGATCATTCTTTGCCTACCTAATATACTACTGAGCAAGTTGCATGATAATTAATTTTGGCGCTGGGTATACTCGTTTTACTTGAAAATGATATAACTTCAATCTTCTATGGTTTTATATACGCCATCTTCGCGTTTTATGATATCGTATTTTCTCTGAGCTATTGAGTCAATGAAGAAAATATCGCCTGAAACACCCATATATGGTTCATGACTGTTAATTCGCGCTAAAAATTTTGCCTGGCTGAATTCTTCTCCCATATAATTAGCTGTCATGTTCCCTAAATCATACGCCATAGCATGCATGAAGGATAAGTGAGTAACGCCGAGTTCTTTTGCTCGCTCTCCAATATTGCTATTTACTATATTTAAAGAACCCGTGAAGGTTATATCAACATTTGCTGGATGGTCTATGTCAATTCTATTATCGCCAATTATTACCGCCTTTTTATCAAGATTATATTTAAGTATGCTGCTAAAAACCAAGCTTAATTCTTGTTGATCGCCAGATAGATAAACCACAGGCTTAGCTGAATCTTGATCATTTTCATTAATATTATCTACCGCATCTGATATTATCCTTACCGACTTATCAATATCCTCAGGAGCTTTGCCGTAAAATTGCTGCCGAACGAAAGCGGCATTGCCTCTAACGACCATATCCTGAATAATTTTGTTGGTTTGAATAGAATTTTGACCAACAGGAAGAAGCGCAATAAAGTATCTATAATTCTTATCAAGGAAGAAGCTCACTAAGCGCTCAAGCTGCTTTAGAGGAGCATGACCAAAAACAAACAAATTCTCATCAGCTAGAACGGGGTTATTAGACATTGTAATTATAATAATGTCATTCTCTTTAGCTTTCTTTGCTATCAACGAAGCAAGGGGAGAATAAACAGGGCCTAAAATAATCTTCGTTTTACGCTTTATAATTTTCTCAATAGAGGCAAGGACTTGCTTTTCATCAGTTCCATCATATGAAGTAACATTAATTCTAGTCTTCACTCCATCTTTTAACCCCATTTTAATAAGCTCGTTATACTGCTGCCCCAAATATGCCTGAGAACCTCCTATCGGCATTAAAATCGCTATCTCTACTGGTTCTCTTTTTTGAGGGGATAAAGAAGCTTCTTCAACAGTGTTACAACTACAAAGAGTAGTAAGGCAAATAAATGATAAGATGCAGATTAAGAATTTCCTTGTTATATTAATCATAGTATTTTATTTCTAAATTATAGATTTATGCTAATTAAGCCTGGTCTTTATATCGTTTCTACACCTATTGGCAATTTAGAGGACATAACCTTCCGCGCTTTACAAACTTTAAAGCAATCAACCCTTATTTTATGTGAAGATACTAGAGTATCTAATAAATTATTAACAAAGTACAGTATATCAACTAGGCTAGCAATATACAATGATCATAGTGACGCTAACCAAAGAGCAAATGTTAAAGAACTTGTTAGCAAAGGGGAAATAGTAAGCCTAGTTTGCGATGCTGGAACACCCTTAATTGCTGATCCAGGATACAAACTAGTAAAATACTTGCAACAAAATGATTGCCATGTGGAAATAATCCCAGGAGTATCATCGGTGATTGCGGCTTTAACAATTTCGGGCTTACCATCCGATCGTTTCTTTTTTGGCGGCTTCCTGCCAAAAACCCTTCCAAAGAAGAAAAAAATTTTGCAAGATCTCTCTAATATTCAAGCTACCTTGATTTTCTTCGAAACAGCCAATAGACTTATAAGCTCGTTAGTTGCTGCCCAGCAAGCAATAGGCAATCGGCAAGCGTGCGTAGCAAGAGAGCTTACCAAAATGTATCAAGAAATAAAATCTGGTTATTTAGAAGAATTGATAGAATTCTATACTCACCAACATCCTAAGGGAGAATTAGTTTTATTGATTTCTGGCGTGCGAGAGTTGCGCGATAAAGACTTATTAACTAAGGACTTAATTAACACCTTAAAACATTACTTGCACGACAGTTATACAGCAAAAGACGCTACAGAAGCGGCATATGAGGAGTTTAAAGATTTGTATACTAAAAAAGAAATTTATTCCTTAATCAATCAGTTAAAAAACAATAGAAATTACTAAAGTTTTATGATAAAGTAGCGCAAAACAAGGTGAATTATGCCAAAATTAAAAACTAAATCAGCAGCAAAGAAGCGCTTCAAGCTTAATGCAAGCGGCAAAGTCATAGCGACGCAAGCTGGTAAGAAGCATTTTATGAGAAGACGTACCAAAGCCCAGCTTCGCAATCTTAGAGGAACAACTATCCTCAAAGCCCAAGACGCTAAAAATATAATAAAGTATTTCTTACCATACGGAGCAAATTAACTGCAAGGAGATAATTAAATGTCACGAGCAAGAGCTGGAAAAGTTTCTAAAAACCGCCACCAGAAAGTTTTAAAACTCGCTAAAGGTTACAGAGGTAGAGCAAATAATTGCTTTCGAGTAGCAATTGAAAAAGTAGAAAAAGCTCTAAGTTATGCTTATAGAGATCGAAGAAACCGTAAGCGTGATTTTAGAAGTTTATGGATATCTAGAATTAACGCTGCGGTACGCCAGCATGATATGGTTTACTCAGATTTTATGGGAAAATTAAGTAAGATTAATATCAATATTAACCGTAAGATGATTGCAGAGTTAAGTGTTAATAACCCAGCAGCATTTGCTAATATTATAGACCAAGTCAAAGCTTACAATAGTAATTAATAAGGTCGCAAGCTTACGTTTACTTGTTATTACTGGTTTAATAATATCAAGCAATACGTATCTAGGATTTTCTTGACTCCATTATATCAATGATTTTTATCTTTGCCTTATTGGTCAAAAATCCTTCGCTCTTAAGGTTTTACTACTAAAGGTTACAATTATGCAGCAAAAATTTGCATTACTATCAATATAATCTTAATTATTTAGAGGTATGAGATGGCTAGAGTTACTATTGAGGATATACAGGTAAAGAATAGGTTTTTATTAGTTTTACTAGCTGTACAGAGAGTAAAAAGCCTAACATCTAACCTTTCTGCTAGCAATACTTCAACTAATAAGCAGGAGGATGAAAAAAAGAAAAAAAAGGAAAAAATTACCGTAATATCATTACGTGATCTAGCAGCAGCGAGTGATAAAAAAATAGAAGAGATTAAAAATGAACTAAGACGGAGCTGGCAAATACAGAATAAAGTTACTAAGTTTGAAGAAGAACCTCTTATCACCGATCCAGAGATAGAAGCAAATGATGGAGAAAATTTTGATTACGAACTAGATAATTCTGACTTCTATAGTATACCCCCCGAGAGTGACGATCTCGTCTTTGGGCTAGCAAATGATATTCCCACTGGCGATAAAGGCAAGCTGTAGCATTATTAATTGTACCTTTAAAGCACCTTGTAAGTTTTTGCGGTTATTATTCTTTTATGTATTTTACTAAGATAAAAAAGCATTTAATTGAGTTTGTCAACCATGACCAAGTGCATAATATCTTTGATAACCTAAAAACAACAGATTTTATTTCTCAGTTCCATTATAAGCTACAGTCCTTAAATGATGCTACTCAGGATAAAATGCTGGAACAAGCTCAAGCTTTAGAGCAAGAAACTATAATATTCTACTCTGTACTAGCGGAAAGAATAGGCAAAGAAGACATTAAAAATGAAATCCAAGATAGCTATTTTAAAGTTATTGCCCCTGAAACTAGAAACCTTATTTTACATCAGCTGGCATCTATATACAAAACCTCTAATAATTGCTTAATTAAAGATATTTCTACTGCTTTCTTAGCTATACTCCGCAACGAGTTAAGCTATGTAAAAATATATGGAAGACTGAAAACGCCCTATTCCATATGGCTCAAAATGAGTAAGAAAAACATTGCTCTAGAGCAAATATCAGACATCATCGCCTTTAGGATTATAGTCGGTACTGTCCATGAGTGCTATAAAGCATTACAAATTATCCATAGTTGCTATCTAGCAATTCCCAATAGTTTTAAAGATTTTATCTATAATCCCAAGCATAATGGTTATAAATCTTTACATACGGTAGTAATTGGTCCGCTTCAGCAGAAAATTGAAATACAAATACGCACTAAGGAAATGGAGGAAATAGCCAAGGTTGGTAGTGCTGCTCATTGGTTATATAAGCAACAATTGCTAAAAAGTAAATTATAAGCAAATAGATAGTAGTAAAACTAATAAATATTTATTATTATACTAACTAATAATGGTGGCAAAAAGTGATTGATTTGTTATAGAGTTATTTAACAAAAATAATTTAAGAAAGGGGTTAAGTGCAAAAAAGATTTAGTGTGGTTTATCCGTCTGTGTCTAAAGGTAAGCTAACAAGGACTAAAAACCTTCAAAGCGCGGCGACCACTAACTTGATTAAAGATGTAATTAGAAACGCCAATGAGGTAAGAGATAAAGTTATAGTTATTAAACTACCTTCAGCAGTGATAGAAGATGATATTCTACTAAATAATTTTATTGAAAATGTAGGATTATTACAGGCTTGCGGTGCCAAGATATTTTTAGTTCATGATCATACTCATTTGGTTAAAGAGACGCTTAAATCATTTGGGATTGAGGAGAAATATATTAGAGACGTACTAGTTACGGATTATAAAAGCACTCAAATAATAGAAATGATTTTATCGGGGCATATAAACAAGCTAATAGTTTCTAAACTTAATAAGCTTGGTTGTGCTGCTATTGGCATTTCAGGTAAAGATGGCAATTTAATTCAAGCCAAGAAATCACAAATATCAAGCAATAAAGCTAAAAACCCTACAGTTATTGAGTTAGGCTTTATAAGCGAGCCAATAACCATTAACAACGAGATTTTACTACATTTTGAGGATATGGGAGCCACGGTAGTGATTTCACCAGTTGCTAGCGATGAAAATGGACACACCCATCTGCTAGATGCAGATCTAACCGCTGCCCTTATCTCTACCTCGTTAGAGGCTGATTATTTAGTATTTTCATATGAAGAGAAGCTATTAGATATTAAAAAAGCAAAAACCACTGATATTAAGGCTTTACAGAAGTTATTGCATAATAATCACTCTAGCCCAAAAGTTGTTAGCCTGATTGAAGCTGCCATTTGTGCGGTAGCTAATAACACTGAGCGCATACATTTTATAAAAGAAAATGTCAGAGATGCTTTGTTGCTTAGCATAGTAATGAATATGAACGGTGATGCCAATGATATAGCATAAAACAATGAAATGGTGTTTTAAGCACCAATGTTCTAGGTAGTTTACCCGTTTTGTTGTCGGCTATTACGTAAGAAGAAAAATAAAGAGGCAACACAAATTAATAGTAAAAAAGTAAGCATTAAAAAGTGCCAGAATACCACGCTTGCTATGTTAAATTTTTTCCATAATAATAGACAAATAATTGGCGTAGCGCCAGAAAAAACAATACTTCCAAGAGAGTGCGATAAACTATACATACTCATCCTAATATCCACCGAAAACATTCTTTGCATTATTATTTGCAAAGGAATTATATAAAAAGGAGCTAGGCTTATCAGCCCTAGCGGCATGTAAATAGAAAATTTTTGTCTAGGCATGAGCAATAACATTATAACAGCAATGAGTATACTAAGAGCTAATGAAATAATAACCTGACGATATGGATTTATGTAATCAGCTAATAAACCAGCACCAATTGAACTACAAGCATAAGCAGCTATTAATAGTATAGTCATAATCTTTGCCTCCTCCACTGTAAGAATGTGAGCAATTGTAGCTAAAAAATTACTCATAAAAATGATTAAGAGGTTATAAACTCCGCCGCTGCATCCTGTAATCAGCGAGGCAAAGATAAACTTTTTATAATTGCGGCGAACTACCTGAAAAACCTTTAATAACCTTAAAGAATCACGAGAAATATTAGCCAACTTATGGGTTAAGAATTCGCTGGTTTCTTCAAAGTAACCCCGCAGTAAGATTAACAACAATCCAGCAATGCCTCCTATAATAAAACTAAAACGCCACATAAATGGGTTAGGTGAAAAACCCACTACATAATTGTAATTAACAGCTGCAATTATAACCCCTACTTGGCTACAGAAAGATACCAACCCATTAGCTAAGTTCTTATTAGAGCTTCCAACCTTTTCAGCTACATAAATCTTTACTCCATCCGCTTCTCCTGCTAGACTTATTAAAAATATCATCCGGCAAAGCATTAGCAACCAGGTTGAGCTAATTCCAATTGCTTCATAACTTGGCATAATGCCTATTAGACTAGTAGACAAGGCAGCTAATACTGCAGCAGTTTTCAATGCTACCACTCTGCCATATCTATCGCCCATCACGCCAAATATTATAGAGCCTATGGGACGCACTAGCGCCGAAGCGCTAAATATCATAAAGAAACTCAAGATTTGCTCTTCATATGAGTGAGAAGGCATAAAAGTTTGAGCAAGCGCTATACTTGCTAGTCCAAAAAGAGAGTAATCATAATAACGTACTATCGTAGCAAAGAATGCAATAACAAAAGCTGAATACTTCATACGTTGCTGGTCACCATGCCTTAGTTTTGTTTGATTTAACCTTCTGAGGCTGATATCATAGGAGTGCAATAGAATTATTATTAAAGAATATGCAAAATTATTTCGCTATTATATAGCACATTAAGCAGATAATAAAATAAATATTATGATTGGCAGGTTAACTGGTAAAGTAGCTTTATGCTCCGATGATCATGCTTTAATTGATGTCGGCGGGGTTGGTTACTTAGTATATTGCTCTAGCAAAACTTTAGGTAAATTATGTTCTGGAGAGCTCTGTGAACTAATTATTGAGACTTATGTTAGAGAAGATCGTATCCAGCTTTATGGTTTTTTTTTACTAGAGGAAAAAAAGTTATTTAACGTATTATTATCAGTAAACGGCATAGGTACAAAGCTGGCTTTAACCATTTTATCTTATTTAACCTTAGAACAATTACAACTAGCAGTAAGTCAACGTAATAATGAAGCATTTATAGTTATTCCAGGGGTAGGCGCAAAACTTGCTGCCCGCATCCTTACTGAACTTAAGGATAAAGTTATTAGTAACACAGCTAGCAACGATTCTAGAAAGAATATATATAATAATTATTTATCAGAAATTGCCTCACAAGCCATCTCAGCTTTAACTAACCTAGGAGTTAATAAATTAGATGCCGAAAGAGCGGTAAACACAGCACTCTCTAACTCTCCTGATCTTTCCATCGATCAATTAATTAAGACAGTTCTTAAGTCACGAGGAGCATAATGGCGGGAAACAATATCATGGCAGGAGAAAAACTGCAAAACGAACAAGAGTTCTCATTAAGACCTCAGTACTTAAATGACTTTGTAGGACAAGAACAAATCAAGGCTAATTTACTGGTATTCATCCAAGCTGCAAAGAAGCGACAAGAGCCGCTTGATCATACTTTATTTTATGGACCTCCTGGGCTTGGCAAAACTACTCTAGCGCAAATTATTTCTAAAGAAATGATAGTTAACTTAAAAACCACGGCGGGACCTGCCTTATCAAAGGCTGCCGACATTGCAGCAATACTTACTAACCTACAAGAAAACGATGTACTTTTCATTGATGAAATCCACCGATTAAACATTGCAATTGAAGAAGTATTATATTCTGCTATGGAAGATTTTGCTCTAGATATCATTATTGGTGAAGGACCTGCTGCTAGAACCCTTAGAATTAATCTTCCACGGTTCACTTTGGTTGGGGCTACTACTAGACTAGGATTGCTCAGCAGTCCACTGCGCGATCGCTTTGGTATTGCTTTAAGGTTAAATTTTTATACCATTCAAGAATTAAAGTTAGTTTTAACCAAAGCAGCCAGCTTATTAGATACTAACCTAACCTGTGAAGGCGCTACAGAAATAGCAAAAAGGGCACGTGGCACTCCTCGCATTGCTCTACGATTACTAAAGCGTATTCGTGACTTCTTAATGGTGGAAGAAGGAGAAAAGATTGATGCTCGCTTTGCCAATATAGCATTAAATAAGCTAGAAGTAGATAGGATAGGACTTGACAATAATGATTATCGCTATCTAAATTTTATTGCTAATAAATATAATGGCGGACCCGTAGGAGTTGAGACTATAGCAGCTGCTTTATCCGAACAGCGCGATAGTATAGAGGAAACTATAGAGCCGTATCTAATGCAGATAGGATTGCTGCAACGCACTCCGCGAGGTAGAGTAATTACTGATGGAGCGTTCGAGCATCTTGGTTTGCCCAAGCCAAAGCTGCGTGAAGATACCCAATATGGCTTCTTTAATAATAAATAAGAAAGCGTGAGTTTTTAACAACTCCTACAGGTCAAGTTAGGGTATAGTATAGAGTTTTCGATTCATGCCAGTTTACCCCCGCGGCACTCACACCCATTTTATTGGATAGTTTTATATTAAGTTAGAGCGGTAGAAAGTAAAGTTTAGACACACTACTGTTGCAAAAATAATATATCTCTTAACAAAAAGTAAAAAGGATGAAACTAATTTATCTTGAAAAACTTATTTTTTGGAATAATATCGCCTTACAAATAATTAATTTCAGAGGTTTACTAAATGTTCAATAAAATTACTACTTTAATTTTAGCTATAGCTTTTTCTTTTTCAGCTTTGGCGGCTGCATCAAAAGATAATAAAAAATTAGAACAGTCCCAATCATCCTCTACTCAGCAAGATGAATCTGAGAAAGATAAAGAAAATAACAACAAAGAAGAAAAGAAATAATATTTTCCCTTCTTTCTCTAAAAAGCTAATAATGGCAAAATACCATTATCAACCTAGGTGTAATATAGGGTGGCAGTTAGACAATAGGAAGGGAGAAGTTATCTAAGTTAGGGAAGTTAAGTTAAGTAAGATGCTATTCTTGTCTATAAAGTAGCAAAAGTAACTTATGCTTGCTTCCCTATAAAAATAAAATGTTTTTTGTAAGCATCTGTATGCTAATAACCAACTACCGTTAGCGTATTTGCTTAATACATTTTGCTATTGTTGATGGCAATTCAGTAGCAAACTCCATAACCTGGTCAGTAACTGGATGACTAAATCTAATATACCAAGCATGCAGAGCTTGTCTTTTAAGTAGGATTAGTTCTGGTGGTAGTTTAAGAATGTAGCTATTAATTTTTCTATTATTATCTCCATATATTTGATCGCCAACAATAGAATTGCCTTTATTGCTTAAATGCAGCCTAATCTGATGGGTCCTTCCAGTTTCTAATTTGCATTCTACCAAACTTAGCAATCCCTCAAGAAATACTTCCTCAGTATTATAATGAGTTACAGCATGTTTACCGCCCAACTTTACTACTGCCATTTTTTTTCTATTGCTTTTGCTTCTCCCAATTTGAGTTGTAATTACTCCAGTTAACGGTTTAATAACTCCCCACACTAATGCTTTATATTTACGGACTAATTGCCTGTTTTCCAGCTGCTTTGCAATATTGCAGTGAGCAAAATTATTTTTTGCTACTATCATTAAGCCAGAAGTATCTTTATCCAATCGGTGCACTATCCCCGGTCTATCGTCTCCGCCAAGATCAGATAATGAGCTCGTATAAGCAAGCAACATATTCACTAAAGTATCCTGATGATTACCTGCTCCTGGATGTACAGTAAGCCCCGCAGGTTTATTTATTACTATTAAATCTTTATCTTCAAAGAGTATGTCTAATTTAACATCGCATGCTTTTGTTAAAGAGACTGACGTCTCTATATATTCCTTAAACTTGATTAGGTCATTTGCTTTGACCTTAAAGTTCGGCTGGCAAACAACTACCTCATTGACAGTGACATTGCCGTTTTTAATTAACCGCTGAATAAAACTACGGGAATTTTTATCAACAAGCATCGCTAAAGCTTGATCTAATCTCATGCCGCTATATGAGGAAGGCAATATAAAATTATAGCTTTCTATCATCCTAAGCTAGAACCAATTTCCTATAGCAATTACTTTAATCACGGAAGGCTTATATTGCTACAATGAATTTTCATACCCTTTACCGCTACTCTAAAAATTTATCAAAAAAATCCTGAATATAACCTATAATTGTTGATGAAGTTTGCTGTACTTCAGGAAAAGATTGAATATCATTGCTGCAATTATTATTGCGCGTTTGATATAATAGAGTCTTTATGTCCCTTTTAGGTTCTATCCCCTGCTCGCTAAGTCTTAGATTGGTCTGCTGCCATTTTTCTGACATTAATGCTGCAGATTCTGAATGTACAGTAGCGACATCTTGCTTGCACCCGAAACCAATTCCTTCAATGACAATCGTATGACCGTTTACGTCGAATCCATGCTCTTTCAACTTTTTGTCATATTCTCGTTGTGTTGCAATTGTTTGTCTCTCTATATAAGGATTATTAGTTTGCAATAAGATCTTATATTCTTTCTGCTGCGCCCCCCCTGCTCCATTATTAGCTATAATTGAAGCAACAAACTCCTCTGCAGCATCACGAGCTGTAGAGGCGGTATTAGGTCTAGAACAACCATCAGATCTTGTATTAACTACATTAATAGAATTATTGGAAGTTAAAGGATAAGTATTGATTATATCCTTCGCCATTAGCGTTTCGGTAAGCTTTTTTTCTTCGCCTGGAGCGTAATTAGGATATACCCTGCCTGGGTATCTTCCTGGCAAACAGGACTCCTTTTTGTAGCATTCATAAAACGGAGTGGAAACATCTAGTTTAATATCATTAATTTTGGCTAGATATTTTATATATTCTTTGCCTTCTTCAGTTCTTTGATTATCTTCGCCTACTGACAAAAAAACGTTTACGGTATCAATATCGGTATTGTTATTATAAGATGAGTCGAGAAGTTGAAGAGTTTCTGGCTTAATGCCATCTAGATTAGCCCATATTTCTCTCTCTCCTGCCAATACTAATATGGAGCCATTATTTATGTTAATTCCATACTTCTGTGCAATATTATTAAAATCGGTATAGCGCGCCATCAACCCAATACGTGAAGCTCCAGCAATAATGACAGCATCATATTCTTTCCCTTTAGGTTCTATTCTATCAATTAACCCTAATTCGCGGGCATTATTTAGGTATCCTTGTTTATATTTTACCATCCAGTTTTGTTCAGTTAATTCATTTCTCTCTTGTCCTTTATCACGTCCAAAAGCGTGTTGAAAAATATACAATAAAATATCTTGAATATCCTGTACATCTAATGCTTCACAATCTTTAGCAAGATTTTTACGCAAAACTTTAGCATTAAAATCACTTGGATCACTGCTATCAGCATTAGACTTCTCAATAGCTTGATACACTTGTTGATAAGCAGCATGGGTATCATTTATTTTACCAATTCCATTTAAAGCTCGCCATATTCCCAGGGGCTTAAAATAACCTGCTAACTGCAACTGCTTTAACAGCGCTTCTTGTTGTTCAGCTGCAGTGACATTAAGTCCATTATTATTCTGATACCCAGTAAAGCCAAGATTTGATGCCGCGAGTTCAAATTTAGAAGGAGTAATAGACTGCTTATAACCTTTGTACGTAAAATAACTGCTTGTAAACATACTCAGAGCGGTAGCGCTAAAGAGTATTTTCTTTAATGAAGATTTCGTCATAACCGACTATTAACATTAACTAATTAAGGAAGATTCGAAACTGTAATATATTAAAATTCTGATGTCAATTTAAGAAAAAAGCAAACTAATACATCAATAATAAAACATGAAAAGATTTAGAAAAATCTTAACATTTAAACGGCATTATTCGTAATTTTCTCAGTATGATTAATTATTTGCTAATAAGTAGCATATGATATATAAACTTTAGAATACAGTATTCACTTAACAAAGTCATAATAATAAAAATGAATGAGTAAAAGAATTATAATTGATGCCCACTTCCCTAATGAAACAAGGGTAGTATTGCTAGGTAATAATAATCAAGTAGAAGAACTTGAATATGAAACTTCTACGAAACAACAAAATAAAAATAATATTTACCTTGCCAAAATAACAAGAATTGAACCATCTTTGCAAGCTGCATTCATTGATTACGGCAACAATAAACATGGGTTCCTTTCTTTTGATGAAATTCATCCGGATTATTATAATATTCCAGTTTCCGATCAAAAAATTTCTATGAGTAACCTCAAAGAAATTGTTTCTCCTAAAATTACTTCCGAAGATCTGGCGGAAGCAGCTAAGCCATCAGCGTACAACTTAACTGACAATGAAGATATTGATCTGAATGCCATACAAAAGCTGGTGGATGAAAAGATTCAGCCGGAACTTGAGCTAGATGCCGCTGAGATTGATATAGAAACTTTAGATGAGCCAAGCAAGCAGGGAGACCATTCTGCGCAAAAGCAATATAAAATTCAAGAAGTAATGAAGAAAGGACAAATATTGCTGGTCCAACTTACCAAGGAAGAAAGAGGCAATAAAGGAGCATCCTTTACCACTTATATCTCCTTAGCAGGCAAATATTGCGTATTGATGCCTAACAAAAGCCTGCAAAACGGCGTTTCCCGTAAAATATCCAATTATGATGAGCGCAAACGATTAAAAAACATTGTTAGCCAGATAACTACCAGTACAGCTCAGCATAGCGTAATTATCCGCACCGCTGGCATTCATCACACTACCCTAGAAATCAAAAGAGATTATGATTATTTAGTAAGACTCTGGAACAAAATACGCTCAACTACTCTTAAAGCCATCGCCCCTTGTTTTATTCATGAGGAAGAGGGCATCATACAAAAAACTATTAGAGATATGTATGATCATAGAGTTAAAGAAGTAACAATTCAAGGCAATAAGGCTTATCAAGATGCGCTGAAATTTATGTGCGACATCTTACCTGATGAAGTTGATAGAATTAAAGAATATAAAGGCAAAACCCCCATATTTACTAAATTTGGGGTAGAAAGCCAGCTGGCAACTTTTTATCAACCAATTATCCCATTGCCTTCAGGTGGGTATATTGTCATTAATCCTACTGAGGCGTTGACCTCTATTGACGTTAACTCTGGTAAAGCTACTTCAGAGAAGAATATAGAAGAAACAGCATTAAAGACTAATTTAGAAGCAGCAAAAGAAATATCTAGACAAGTAAAGTTACGTTACTTATCAGGGTTAATAGTCATTGATTTCATAGACATGTATAGCCTAAGAAACCGTAAAATCATTGAAAGGTCTTTTAAAGAATTTCTCAGCCGCGATCGCGCTAAGATTCAAACCACCAAAATTAGCAATTTTGGATTAATGGAAATGTCACGCCAGAGAATGCGTCCTTCATTTTTAGAATCTAATTCTTCTATTTGCGTTCATTGTAATGGTAAGGGAGTAGTAAGATCAGATGAATCTAACAGCATGCTAATGTTACGTACTGTAGAGAATGAGATTTTTAAAGACAATATAGACATAGTAAATGTTTTTGCTCATCCTTGTTCGGTGATTTATTTGCTTAATAACAAACGACAAGAAATAGCTTTTATTGAAGATAAATATGGGATTAAGCTAAATTTTTATTCTGACCCTAACGCTACTTCTGATAGTTTTTCGATAGAAAAAGTTAAACTGCCTAAAAACCAATCCACAAACTCAATAGATAAATCAATATTACAAAGCGCTTCTATTGCCAACGCCG
Organism: uncultured Rickettsiaceae bacterium; assembly: GCA_964567405.1. GTDB lineage: Bacteria > Pseudomonadota > Alphaproteobacteria > Rickettsiales > Rickettsiaceae > CAZMMN01. The sequence continues at coordinate 20,964 of CAZMMN010000001.1, forward strand.
AAGCTACTGACGAACAAACAACAAGCGCAAACACTGAAAATAACGAAGAGCCTAGTAAGCTAAATACCGATGAAGAAACAAGGCAAGTATATGATCCACAATTTATAGTTTTTCTTTATGCGATTGACCCGCGGGGTGTGCGTTATGCAGCGG
>CAZMMN010000001.1:21126-30742 GCA_964567405.1 uncultured Rickettsiaceae bacterium
TAATAATAGACACGGATTACAAAAAAGAGAAGGTGGTTCTTCCTCATCACCGCCCTCGCCGCCAGAGTAACATTTATTGAGCTTATCTATGGCCATCGCACTAAAGGAGGCATAGACATTAATATTGCCTCCACATTGCCATCAGTCATTAGTCCAAATTTAGTCCCGCGATCATATAGTAAGTTAAACTCCACATATCGACCGCGTTTTACTAATTGATATTCTCTCTGCTCGTCTGTCCACGGCAATAACATTTTTTCTCTAACTATCTGCGGATATATTGTTAAGAAGGCTCTACCTATATCTTTGGTAAAAGCAAAATCATCCTCAAAATTATTGCTATTCAGGTAATCATAAAATATCCCTCCCACTCCACGCGGCTCTCTACGATGCTTTAAATAAAAATATTCATCACATTCTTTCTTAAATTTAGGGTAGTAACTTGGATTATGGCGATCACACGCTTCCTTGAATATTTGATGAAATTTGGCAGCTTCCATCTCGTCAGGATAAATAGGTGTAAGATCCCCTCCGCCTCCAAACCAACTTTGAGTGGTAGTAATATAACGCGTATTAAAGTGAGCTGCTGGAACTAATGGAGACTGCATATGAGCAATTAAAGAAATGCCTGTAGCGTAAAACTTCCTATCTACCGAACAACCAGGTATCTGTTTACTAAATTCGGGGGAAAATTCTCCGAATACGGTGGAAACATTAACAGCAACCTTCTCAAACACTCTGCCCCGCATTACCGACATCACCCCCCCGCCACCGCTTTCTCTAAACCATGGCTTTACTTCAAATTTACCAGGAAGCAAGTCTTTTATAGTATCGAATTCTTGTTCAATTTCCTCGAATGCTACGCGAAGCTGCTCGGATAAGTTTTGAAACCAGCTAGAAGTTATAAGTTTGCGATCCATCGTGCCAACTTTATATGCCTTATGCTTTATAGTTCTAAGTCCATAAGCCTTTCATTTTATCTAAAAAGCCTTTTTCATTATCACTATTCTCGTCCGCTTCTTTATCTAATGCTTCCAGCAATTCTTTTTGCTTTTTAGTGAGATTCTTCGGTACTGCTACATAAACATGGACAAACATATCTCCCCGAATTGCTGATCTTAGTTTAGGCATGCCTTTGTCCTTAACCTTTAATTGCTCACCATTTTGAGTGCCAGGAGGAATCTGGATAGATACTTTACTACCTTCAATAGTTGGGGCTTTTATCTCCCCCCCTAACGCTGCCCTAACAAAGCTAATTGGCAACCTACAATGCAAGTTAACACCTTCTACCTTATAAATTTCATGAGGAACAATGCTAACAAAAATATATAAATCACCGTTGTTACCTCCTCTCACTCCTGCTTCCCCTTCACCTATAAGTCTTATCCGGCTATTATCCTCAATTCCCGCAGGAATATTAACGAGTAAATTCTTTTTACCGGAATAACGCCCCACACCACGACATTTTTTACATGGATTTTTTATTATCTGCCCTACCCCTCGACATTTGCTGCAAGTTTGCTCAACAGTAAAAAAACCTTGCTGCATTCTACTCACTCCTCTACCACCACACTGATCGCAGGTAGTCACCGAAGCATTCTCTTCCGTACCACTACCATTACACCCCTCACATTTTATTTCCGTAGCAAAACTAATATTTTTATTTGCCCCATTGAAAGCTTCTTCTAAGGTAATGTTAAGCTTGTATTTAAGATCTGCCCCTTTTGGCTTGCTTGCAGTCCTTTGCTTACCGCTGCTAGCACCCATAAAATCACTAAAAAAATCTCCAAATATATCATTAATATCTGAATGAAAGCCATGCTGCGAGTAACCTTGCTGTCCACCTCCTGCTTCAAAGGCGCTATGACCAAGTCTATCATAGGCGGCTCTTTTTTGCTCATCCTTAAGCACGTCATATGCTTCATTGATTTCTTTAAATTTTTTCTCAGCTTCTTTATCGCTGGGGTTTCGGTCTGGGTGGCATTGCATTGCGAGCTTATGGTAAGCTTTTTTTAACTCTGCCTGACTTGCAGTCCTCTCTACTCCCAGGACTTGATAATAATCTTTTTTTGCCATATTTCGTGCTTTACTGCGCTTTTTAAAGGATATTATTTTTTATTCAGGTCTTCATAATTGGCATCCACTATCTTTTCCTCCTCTCCTGCATTATTCTCCCGCCCTCCATGAGCTCCTTGTGGTTGATTTTTGTAAAGTGCCTCACCAATATTTATGCTAGCGGCAGTCAGCCGCTCAATCTTGGAGTTGATTTGTTCTATCTCATTACTCTCTAATGCAGATTTTAGCTGGCTTAGAGCTTCTTCTATTGAATGTTTATCATTAGGCGCTATTTTGCTTTCATACTCTTTTAAGGTTTTCTCAGTAGAATAAATTAAGCTATCTGCTTTATTTCTAACTTCAATTAGCTCTTTGCGCTTTTTATCCTCGACTGCATTTAGTTCAGCTTCTTTCACCATCTTTTCAATCTCAGCATCACTTAATCCTCCCGAAGCTTGGATAACCACCTTTTGCTCTTTGCTGCTCGCTTTATCTTTAGCAGAAACATGGACTATGCCATTAGCATCTATATCAAATGTCACTTCAATTTGTGGAAGACCGCGCTGAGCTGGTGGGATACCTTCTAAGTTAAACTGACCTAAAAGCTTATTGTCTGCTGCCATTTCTCTTTCTCCTTGAAAGACCCTAATAGTGACCGCATGTTGATTGTCTTCGGCAGTAGAAAATACTTGGCTTTTTTTAGTTGGAATAGTGGTGTTACGATCAATTAATCTCGTAAATACTCCGCCAAGCGTCTCAATTCCCAGCGACAATGGAGTAACATCAAGAAGCAATACATCCTTCACATCTCCTTGTAACACTCCTGCCTGCACAGCGGCACCCAGCGCCACCACTTCATCAGGATTTACTCCGCGATGAGGTTCTTTGCCAAAAAAGGATTTTACATTTTCTATCACTTTCGGCATTCTAGTCATCCCCCCTACCAAGAGCACTTCATGAATTTCTGTAGGTTTTAAGCTAGCATCCTTTAAAGCTTTTCTGCAAGGTTCCAAAGTCTTTTCTACCAAATCCATTACTAGCGCCTCAAGTTTAGCTCGAGTAAGAGTAAAATTCAAATGCTTTGGTCCGCTACTATCGGCAGTGATGTAAGGTAGATTAATTTCAGTCTGCTGGGTGGAGGACAATTCCTTTTTAGCTTTCTCCGCTCCTTCTCGCAGGCGTTGCAGGGCTAGGGGGTCTTTGCTGAGATCTATGCCTGCTTCCTTTTTAAAATCATTTATCAGACAATCAAGTATCTTAATGTCAAAATCCTCCCCACCTAAAAAAGTGTCTCCGTTAGTAGACTTAACTTCAAACACTCCCTCGCCTAGTTCTAGGACTGACACATCAAATGTGCCGCCACCTAGATCATAAACTGCAATAGTTTTATTGCCTGACTTATCAAGACCGTAAGCAAGAGCGGCAGCAGTAGGCTCATTAATTATCCTCAGCACCTCAAGCCCAGCTATTCTTCCAGCATCTTTAGTTGCTTGTCTTTGAGCATCATTAAAATATGCAGGCACAGTAATTACCGCCTGAGTTACTGTTTCTCCTAAATAATTTTCGGCAGTTTCTTTCATTTTCTGTAAAATGAAAGCACTAATTTGGCTTGGCGAATATTTTTTACCCTCCACCTCAACCCAAGCATCTCCATTTTCCGCTTCTACTACCTTATAAGGCACCATATCCTGATCTTTTCTAACAATCGGATCTTTGTAAGTTCTGCCAATTAGCCTTTTAACTGCATATATAGTATTAGTAGGATTAGTAACTGCCTGCCTTTTAGCTGCCTGCCCCACTAATATTTCTCCATTTTTTGAAAACGCTACTACTGAAGGAGTAGTTCTCTCTCCTTCAGCATTAGGTATTACTTTCGGCTCCTTACCTTCCATAACTGCGACGCAAGAGTTGGTAGTGCCTAGGTCTATCCCTATTATTTTACCTCTGTTTCTTTCTTTGCTCATGTTCCCCTCACCAGAATAAATTGTATTGTAAAAGATTAAATGTTATTTTAAAATCTATTTGTGCTCTTTGATATATGGATCAACTAGGCTTTTTACAAGAGGCTAATACAGAAAATATTATAAATTTCAAAAATTTTTCCTTATTTATGATTAATGAAGCAAATTGAATTATATACATTATTGTTTGTGGATAGCTTTGTTAGCAATCTGATAGTAAGCGTCGCTAACGAAATTATCTTTAATTCTATGCGAATATTTAATACTTATAATAATTACTTAATAATTATAATTACTGCTTCGGCAGTATTATTCGCTAATATCAGCAATTATATTTTTGGCAGAATATTATATAATATTTCCCTGCTTTCGCCAGACACCCAAAGGCAAGTTACCTATGACACTCTTACTAGCAAAATAGTAAAATTATTACCAATATTTTTATTTATAAGCCTTATACCATTTTGGAGTAAGTTTGTACCTGTAATAGCTGGCTTCTGTCGTTTTAACTTTCTAAGAATTGTAATTATTTGTACTGTTCTTAAAACTTGTTATTATTCTTACCTTCTATTCTTTTAATGATGAATCTTTATAAAATATCAGTAGCGGAATCTTTTCTAGATATATTAGCAGACTTTATCATAGATAGGTTTCAAGACATTGAAAAAATAAAGGTTATTTTGCCAAATGGTATTGCGTGTCACTATTTGCAACAAGCTTTAATAAAGAAAAAAGGCATATTATTGCTACCTAAAGTAGTCTCTTTTGCTGAACTAACTCCAGAGAGTGCAGAAGCATTTAAGCTTCCCAGCGAAGATATAGCAAGTATTTCTGCCTTAGAAGAAAAAATAAGGCTAGCAGAAATTATTCATCGGAATCCCAAATTTGGATTTAATATTATTCAATCGCTAAAATCTAGCTCACAGCTTGCTAAATTATTTTATGATCTTACTTTTAATAATCAATCGATTGAGGCATTGCAAAATCTATGTGTCATTGAGCAGGCAGAGCACTGGCAACTAATTTATAATTTCCTCAGCGAGGCTTATAATAGCTGGCAGCAAACAACTGCAACGTTAAAGAAATCCGATAAAGCAAGCTATCAGGCTAAAACGCTCGAGGCGGAAGGCAATCGCTTAAGCCAAGATGATGATAATGCCAATATTACCATAGCAGCAGGAATTTTAGCACATAACCTATTATCGTGGAATTTCTTAAAAAAGTTAGCTCTCTCGCCACGCGGCATCATCATCCTTCCTCCCCTAGGAACGATTACTGATTATCATATTAATAATTACATAAATTCCGAAGAGCATCCCCTTTACTACCTAAAAATTCTCTTGCAACATCTAGATAAGAAACTTGTTGATTTCGCACCCCTTGGTTCATCGAGTAAGCAATATTATTCTTTAGATAACCTGCTTATAAGCGCAGCTCCAGAAAACGAGACCAATGCTGAATGTGGATCTATCCCTTCGAAAATTTCTTATTATGAATTCGAGAATATTTTTGAAGAAGCCAAAGCAATAAGCACAATATGTGAGCAGCACCCTAATAAGAAGATTGCCATTATAATAAATAATGAGGAAATAAAAGAAATATTTTCCACCTTCCTCAATAAAGGCTTTCTGCAGTTTCACTCTTTATTAGGCGAAGAGTTGATAAAATTGCCTGCTGCAGAGCTAATGCTTACTCTTAGCGAAGTATTATATAACGAATTCGAGCTCCAAAGATTATTTATCCTATTAAAAAACCCGCTATTAGAGCGTCCTTATATTGAGGAATTAGAAAAAACTATCCTACAAGTCAATCGCTTTATCTCTAGCTATGAGCAATTATTGGAGATAGCGAGATTAACAGGCAACGGCAAACTAATAGAATGGGTGGAGGATATAGTAAAAATATTAACTAATCCTTGTTCAAATGCCATCTTTAGCAAAATGCTAACTATGGCAATAACAGCCGCCGAAAAAATTTGCCCACATATTTGGCATAGCCGCAACGGGATAGAAGTATCTAATTTTCTTGCCGAATTAGTAAACTGCGAATGGCAGCTTGAAATGACTAATCCAGCATTATTTTCCGAACTGCTAAAAGCCTTGATAACTTCACGTCGTTTCTTTGAGAATGAGCCTAATAGCACTAACATTACTTTAGGTAAAGCCCAGGAGCTGATGCTGCTAAAATTTGATTTAGTTATTTTAGCAGATTGTAACGAAGAGAGTTATCCTCCACCTAATATCGCAAACCCTTGGCTACATAAGGCAATGCAGCAAAAACTTGGTTTATGCTCAGACAATATAAAAGCTGGGCTATCGCTATATAGTTTTTATCTATTATTACATAATAAACAAGTAATCATCACTAGAGCTAAAAAGCAAAACAACAATATTTTACTACCATCAAGCTATATACTAAAATTACAATTTATTTTGCAGAAAAATTTATCTTCATCCCCCCTTCTTAATGAAAAGTTTGAATGCAATAATGCCACTAAGAACCAGTACAGCCTTACCCAATCTTCAACGGAGCAATTCAGCTTCAATTTTCCGACCAAGCTATCCGCTACTGATATTGAGATGCTAGTTCGCTGTCCTTATAGCTTTTATGCAAAAAAAATTCTCGTGCTTAGGAAACAAGCGAGTTTAACAGATAGCACTGCATTAGCAGATTTTGGAAACTTTATCCACGCTGTAATAGACGAATATTCTAAAAGCTATAAGCATAACAAGAAGCTAGAACATTTACTAGAAATTGGCAGTCATATTCTATCAAAAAGCATTTTTCCTTTATCAACACAAAATAGCTGGCGTGCTAAGCTTATTCCTATTGCTAAAGCATTTATAGAGTTTGACGAGCAGCGCCGCATTACTGCCACGAATACATATTCCGAGATACGCGGAGAAATGACAATAAATATTAATGGGCTATCGATAGAAATTATGGCAATAGCTGATAGGATTGAAGTAGACGATAAGGGCAATGCCATCATTCTCGATTATAAAACTGGCTCTATTCCTACTAAAAAAGACGTAAAAGCAGGTCGTTCCCCTCAGCTTATAATAGAAGCATTAATTGCTTTAGCGAGTGGCTTCAAGATTGAGGTAAAAAATATATCCCAGCTTATCTACATAAAAATTGCAAGCAGGGAACCATATATAAAAACCGTTACCATAGATATAACTCACAGCGAGCTAGAAGAGCATAAGAAGGCCCTTTATTCCTTACTAGAATATTATATTACGCATAAAATCTTTCCAAGTGACGTAGATTTACTGAGATATAATCCATATAAACATTTAGCACGGCTTTTATAAGATAATGAATTTTTCCTATTATTTTACCCTCTTTGCTCTTGCTCTTTCCTAGCCTGCAAAACCCCTCCTAGTAATAGAAAAATAGCCCAGCTTTGAATAAGCCATAAAATTCCGCTTAACTGTGGTACAATTAAAATAATTACTGGCTGTATCAAAGCATTTGTACCGCAGGCAAATGAGATAAGTCGGATACAATCTTTTATAGTAGTTGTAGGACCAAAAAAACCGGTTAAAAAATAGATTAGCAATATAAGAAGGCTTTTCTCAAGTAATACTGAGATAAAACGCAATAATACTAGCAAAGGCATCCCCATATAGATAAATATGGTAGGCATAGAATTAAAGAGCAATGCAAGCGTGCCTTTAATTTCGTCTTGAGTTAATAATTTTGACTGCGTGCCAAATATTGTGGAATAATTTATAGGAATTTTGCTGTGTTTTCGCCCAGGGCTTTCTACAATAGAAATCAATATCTTAGTGCTTGTAAAAACAATTGTCGCTTCTTCTTTTTGCGCATAAGATAATTTATCTTTATGGTCGATAACCGCAACCATACGACCAATTTTATCATACAGAAATATTGGATTCTCCCCTTCTATAAAAATACTCTTGCCATTATAGTGAATGTCCGGCAGGTCTTTAATTATATATTCAAGTTGAGCAGTAACTGGAGAGTGAGGAGCGGTATGTAAATAACCCTTGATTGTCAGCAGTTCATGAAATAAAAATAAGCAGTAAATCACACTGGATATAAAAGACAAAGTAAATAAATATCTAAGTCCGTATCCGCGATAATATTTATATACCTCATAATAGAATTTTTTGGAGCTAACAGATAGCCATAGAATCATCGCAAGAGTTTTAATCGCCCCTAAAAACCGAAGGGATAGAGTTGTTGTCATAGCTGCTATCTTAGTTTAATATACTGAAAATTTTTATTTGGCGCTATCGCTAAAGAATGGATTATTATAATGAAGTTTACTGAAAAGCAAAATTATTCATACCGCCATTTAAGCAATTGTATTAGAGTCTTAGCTGCAGACTCAATCGAAAAAGCCAAGTCAGGTCATCCTGGAATGGTTCTTGGCATGGCGGATGTAATGACTGAGCTAGCGCTTGAGTGTTTAAAATTCAACCCCCAAGATCCTACCTGGTTTAACCGCGATCGTTTAATTCTCTCCGCCGGTCATGGCTGTATGTTATTATATACATTTTATTATTTAGCGGGATATATTAATTTTAGTTTAACAGACCTTCAACAGTTTCGTCAACTTGATTCTAAAACGCCTGGTCATCCTGAGCAAAGCAGCTACCTCGCTGTTGAAGCCACTACCGGTCCTTTAGGACAAGGGCTGGGAAACGCAGTAGGTATGGCAATAGCTCAAAAAAAATATCAACAGCAGATAGGCCAGCAGCTATGTAACTACAAAATATATTGTATAGTGGGCGATGGTTGCCTGATGGAAGGAATAAGTTATGAAGCAGCTTCAATTGCAGGGCATTTAAATCTTAATAATCTGGTGGTGTTATTTGATAGCAATGGCATCTCAATAGACGGTAAAACCAGCTTGACTATCTCCGAAAATCAGTTGGATAAATTTAAGGCTCTTGGTTGGGATAGAATTAGGGTAGATGGACATGATTTTGACCAAATTAGAGCAGCGTTACAAATAGCCCAAAAAAGCAAAAAACCTTATTTTATTGTCTGTGATACCTTAATCGCCAAAGGATGCAGCGACAGCAAACTCGGTTCAGAGCAAGCGCATGGTATGCCTCTCGGCTTAGAAGAAATTAAGTTACTAAAAGAAAATTTAAACTTTCCGGCACAAGAATTTTTTATTCCTCCAGAGCTTAAAAAAATCTGGGAAAATAGCTGGCTACGCAATCAAGAAGAATACCAGCAATGGCAAGAGAGTTATTCCCGCTTAACTGCAGAACAAAAATCTTATCTTTCAGCTCCTAACATTACTGATCATTGGTTGGAGAAAGTTTATTTATCATCTTCTGAAGAAGCCACTCGCGCATCTTCTGGCAGAGTTATCTCAGAACTATTTAAAGCTAATAACAAAGTTATTGGTGGTTCGGCAGATTTATCCGCCTCAAACAATATAAAAAATAATTCTAGCCTACCTATTACTGCTGATAACTTTAGCGGCAATTTTCTTCATTATGGAGTACGAGAACACTGTATGGGAGCCATAATGAACGGGCTCGCCTTATCGGGTTTTCTGCCCATAGGCGGCACTTTCTTTGTATTTTCTGACTATATGAAACCGAGCATTA
>CAZMMN010000002.1:0-20791 GCA_964567405.1 uncultured Rickettsiaceae bacterium
AGGCACCATTAACCGCGCATTGGTGTTGCTTCGTTATGCATACAAATTGGCTCACAGATGGAACATACCTGGTATTAGCTTAGACAGCTTTACTGGCATACGCTATTTGCAAAATGACAACCGCATTGAACGCTACCTCACTGCCGAGCAAACTGCGCAGTTGCAAGATGCGGTAAGAAGTAGCAACAACCCTTTTAAACAACAAAGCAGATCCAAATATTCAGTCTACCAATGGCAACACCCCTGTGCACGCCATACTATTTAATGACCGAATCACTCCAGCGTCTAAACTGGAGTGGATGAAGCTATTGGTAAATCGTGGAGCTACATTGAGCCATTATAACTACAAACATGAAAGTGAATTAGCTGCTGCTGAGGTTTATCTTGACTCGGAGGGTTACCACAAGGTGAAAGAATTACTCGGCGGCTTAATAGACCATTATCATGACTCCTAATAAAGCTGGTGAGCGGGTGGGTTTTGCTTCGCCCCCCTTTTTTCTACCTCCCATTACAGTAATGGGGGGTACTTGTGTGCCCAAGTTTCTATATACCTTGGGCTCTTCTTAAGCTTTATTGCGCAACTAAGTTTTTAGGTTCACAAGTTTTCACATATTTCAGCATATAAACGCAAGCACAAGAAGAAGAGAAGGTAGAGAAACAAAGCGTCAGCTTAAGAATACCGACTCTGCCCTTCCCTATTAATAAGTTTGTTAAGATGTCAGTTTAGAGATAATCAAACCACTCCCAATCTGCTCATTAGATTGGGAGAGTCGTATGCGCAAAAACCTATTTCTTTCCCCACTGATTAGCTCCGCCAACATTGCCAATATTTCGGTTCACATTGCCTATTGTCGTTTGAACTGAGCCTGCTGCTTGGTCGCTAGGCGTCGTCGCTTGCCCTACTTTAGCTTTTGTTTGCCCGGTGCCCGAGCAACCTGCTAAAAACAGTATGGAAAATAAAGAAGCTAAAACATATTTATTATTTATCATATAGAACCTTAAAAATTAATTGAGCTTAAGCCTATAATTTTAAAGCAAATATGCAATTTTTCAATATTTATCATTTTGGTTTTCTTAATATCTTTTTACTGTTTTCCTGTTGCAGTTTATTGCAAGTCGCAAAATTAAAGTAGATAGCAGTAAATTTTATACAATTCAAATTTTTTTTATTAAAGAATATTAATTAGTTGTTGATTACACGTTTAATATATAGTAATATTCTACTATAAGTTGGAATATTAAAGTAGCGAGGTATAGTGAGTAGAAAAGGTGAGTATACAGAAGCAATTGACCGCTCAATTGGAAAAAAGATTTACTATTTAAGGCTTGCTAAAGGTCTGTCAAGACAACAGCTTGCTGAAAAGATTGGAGTAACACATCAACAACTCCAAAAATATGAAAAAGGCATTAACAGAATTTCAGTCAGCAGACTGACTCTTATCGCGCAAGCGTTAGGCGAAGCGATTGATTACTTTTTTGAAGATATAAAAAATAATAATAGTGAACCCACTTTAACTAAGCATCAAAGAATGTGTATAGAGGTTTCACGGAATTTTATGAAAATATCCAATCCAGAATATCAAAATGCAATTAATGTGCTAGTTAAATCATTAGTAGGAGAAGTGTCATAAATAGCCCTATTTTATTGGTCTATTTATAACTACCCTTTCTCTTTCTATTACTAGTAGTTTTGCTCTTAGCAGAAACTTATCAAATCCTTACTTCATAAAAACGTCAGTTACTCCTGGCGTTTTAATTAAAATGGGCTAATAATATCAATAACCTGCGATCCCACTCGCGGCTGCTGTACATCGCTTACTACACCTTTGCCACCATATGAAATGCGAGCTTCTGCCATTTGGTTAGAGCTGATTGAATTGTCGGTGCTGATGTCTTTTGGTCTAATAATACCCGCCACTTCAACACTGCGAAGTTCATAGTTTACCCTAACTTCTTGCCTTCCTTCGATTACTAAGTTACCGTTAGGCAATACTTTAGTAACCATAGCAGCAATCTCTGTTCTTATATCTTCTGTCCGTGAAATCTTCCCTCCACCGGTGTGACTACGACTGCTTTTTACTCCAAGTAGCGGATCAGTGCTGCCGTCAGTAGTGTTAAGCGTTTTGCCAATAGTCTTTTCTTTACCAAACAATTGTGTTATCCCCATCGAATCATTGCCACTACGCTTTTGCTGCGTCGAACTATCTATTTTAGCGCTATCTTTTATTTCTACTACTACCCTTATTATATCTCCTATCTTCCACGCCCTACTATCTCTAAAAAAAGTAGTAGAACCTGGTTGCCATAAAGAATTGGCATTTCTACTTTGCACCTTGGTACGTGATTGCTCGAAATGAACTGATGGCTCTTCATTTCTCGGTAGCTCTACTTGCGATAATTTAGGCTTTTGCCCTATTCTTTTTAATCTCTCCAAAGTCTCCGAACAACTCATTAACAACAACGAACACAAAAACAATGCCGCTTTATTCTTAGATTTATTCTTCATTCGCTCCAACCTGTACAGTATTTTTATTAATTATTTGCCCAAGCACTACTATGCCTGTATCTCCGTTTTTCACTTTAATCATATCGCCTATTGCTCCTGAGGCTAAGGCAATACCAACTGTTTTGAGCATAATGCCAGACGCAACATAGGTAATATTTACCGGCTCATTGGTTTTTATCACCACCGGACTTACTAACTCATTTTTTCTTACAGTCGCTCCTTTGGGTAAAGATTTACTGAGCTGTTTGCCTAATAATTCTTCTACTTCAGTACAATCATTATTTATTATTTTTTTTAAACTTCGTTTTACTAAGATGATATCAGTAGCTTTTAATATTTCACCCGCTTTGACAGGGCGCGCAAGCACCGGCGCCTCAATAAATTCAGCATATTTACCGTAAACTTCATCTACGCTACTATTGCGGTAGATTACTCTAGCCCTAAAACGATGAGAGCCTGCGTCAAACATTATTAATGAAATTGTTTGAATTTCACTTTGTTTGTTTCTGATTCTTTCTGTTTTTTCCTTAGCTTCGTAATAAATTTCACAGTTAACTTGAGGATTACCTATTCTCTCACTAATTAATTCTTGCAGAGTTTTATCTAGGAAATCCTCAGAAGCAAAAGCAATAAACGAGCTTAGCAAACAAATGAGGATAGCTTTAAGTACATACAATAACACATTACTAACTATGATATATGCTATTTACCTCTTCCTCCATTTCATTCCCTATCTCCATAATCTTAGTTAACGCTTGATGCATTTGCTGTGCTTCTATTAATTTGGTCATTTCTGTTATTAACTGTACATTCGAAGCTTCCAGATATTTTTGCATAACTGTATCTCGGCGTTCATCAATAGGATTACCTTCTCCTGAACCAGCTGTTTCTATAAAAGCATCATTACTTATTGCCTCAAGCCCAGTTGAATTAGGAAAATTATATATTGGTAATTCTCCTATCGTTATTTGTGCTCCATTATTATTATCATAGCTCACCACGCCATCTCTACTAATATAAACTTTCTCTATCTGGACTCCTTCGGGAATCACTATATTACCTTCCAATGCATTACCATGCATATCTTGCAACTCACGAGTTTGAGGGTTCATACTCAACCTTCCATTTCTACTATAACCTCTATTATTAGGTACTCCTTCTATTGTTACAGCAATAAAAATTCCGCTACTCGTTAATGCTATATCTAATGGATTGTTAGTATTTACCAGCTCACCTTGCGCTTCATTCCTTAATGTACCGTTAACCGTTGCTCCTGTTCCTCTTTGGAGTCCTATAGGATTCATTATATTATTGGCGTTATTATTTACCATTCCCGCTCTTTTGTCAGTTTGGTAAATAAGATCAGTAGAAATGGTACTAGAAGACTTGTAGCCATTAGTGTGAATATTTGCTACATTACTGGCTGCTAATTCTACACTTTTTTGTGCAACCTGTATTCCTGTAGCAGCAATATGTAAAGCGCCATTTGCCATAATATCTCTCCAAAATTATTAATTCTTACTACCTAGCTTCGAAAACGTACTTCTTTCTAAATCATGAATATCTGCTTGAAAATTATTGGTCATACTCGCAGATTTTTCAAGTTCCATTATATCTGTCATAACAGCGACTGAGCTAACGTTAGAACTCATCAGCGCGCCGCTAACAATAGTAAATTGCTCTAATAATATATCATTATCTTGACTACTATACAAGTCATTACCTTCTTTTTTAAGATTTTTGGGATTCGTTGGTCCGAAAACTCCAATAAAATCTACTTGCTCGCCGTCGGCGTAAACTCCTCCATCCTCAGTAATATAAACATCACGCGAGTCCGCAGGCAAAACAATAGGTTCATTTTCTGCACTTGCAAAAGGCATTCCTTGGTGATTGACAAGTTGATAATCGCTACTTATAAGGATTGCTCCATTATGAGTGTATCTCTCACCAGCGGGCGTTAAAACTTTAAAATATCCTTGCCCTGTCACTGCTAAATCTAACGGTCTGTTAGTGATTTTTAGCGTCCCTCCTTTTTCGTTTCTATATATACCGCATGGACTAACGAAAGAATTAGAACGCTTAGGCGTTTGTTTAACATCAATATTACAAAATAGCATATTGTCTGCTTGATAGCCTATGGAGTTAGAATTCGCCATATTATTCGTCGCTACTTGTAGGTGAGTTTTTCTCGCTATTTGATTAGATAAAGCAATATAAGAAGCATTGCTTGCGAATGAAATATTAGCTAACAACGGACTAGAACAAGCAAGCAATATTATTGCCAAGTAGAAAACTCTAATTCGCATAAATTTTTAGTAGCAAAAAATTAAATAGTTATGTATATTAATTGTAGGTATATTATATCGTTAATGCTAATTTAGCTAGTAAATTCTTAAACTTTTGAGGTCTATGGCAAAAAATTTTTTTAGCAACGAGGAACCGTTAACACCTTCACCAGCTACTTCAGAAGCTTTTAAAAGTGATTTTTACCATAAATTAAAAAAATGGGGGCTAATACCCTTAATATTATTATTTTGCATTATAGCTATAGTTTTCTTCTTTTTTAAAGTTTTAAATAAAAACAAATCTTATACAACCATCAGCGAAAACAATAGTCAAGCGACCACCAACAAGACAGCTGCCATTGCCACTAATAATTATATAGAGCTCCAACCTATTATAGCAAATTTACTCTATACTAATAGCAAGCAAAGCTACTTAAAACTGACTCTAACTATCCAACTTTCATCAGATAAAGACATAATATTAGTAGAAGAAAAAACGCCAGTAGTCATAGATACACTCCAAACCTTCGCAAGCGGGCTAAGGGCTAGCGATCTCACTGGCACTGGTAATATTATTTTACTAAAAGAAGAGCTTATAAAGAGGATTAATAAAGTTGTTTATCCAGTAGTAATTAGTGATGTATTAGTCAAGGAAATGATAATTAATTAGCGTAGAGTGTAACTAAAATAAAGCCATAAATGAGCAACAACAATTTTAATCCTAAGGTCAGAGGCATAAAAGCTGTCCTAGAGCAATCTTTACAACCATATGAAAAGCTTCCAATGTTGGAAGTTATTTTTGAGAAGTTTACTAGGCACTTAACAGTTAGCCTAAGAAATATGACTTCCGAAACAGTGAATGTAGAAATAAAAAGCTTGAATTCTACGAGGTTTAATAGTTTCTTTAAGACTATTGACTCTAAATGTTCTATTGGGATATTTAGAGCAGTGGAATGGGAGAATTTTGGGCTATTGCTGATAGATAACAACCTAGTATTTAATTTTATTGATATATTATTAGGGGGAAAGAAAAATACTGCTCATTCTTTTGCTTCGCGAGAAAATAGACCTTTAACTCCTATTGAACAAAACTTAGCTAAGCAAATCCTCGAATTATTTTTAGAAGCTTTAAGTAACGCCTTTGAGCAAATTACTTCCGTAACTTTCATATTAGACGGACTTGAAAATAATCAAAATTTTGCTACAATTGTTAGACCTGGTGATGGCGTGATAGTATTCACCATAACACTTGAAATTAATGAGTACTCAAATACGATAGAGCTCGTTATCCCTCATAAAACAATTGAACCTATAAAAGAAAAAATTCAGCAAGTTTTCTTAGGGGATAGGTTTGGCACCAACATAGCCTGGGAAGAAGATCTTGTTAACAGTGTTAGCAATATTCCTTTGCCTATTGAAGCCGTAATAATTAATAAAAAATCTCTACTCTTACAAGATATAATAAAGCTTAAAGTTGGCGATACTATAGTTACTACGCAGGGACAATTTGAAGATGTGACAATCCGCACAGCAAATGTGAACTTATTTACTGGGCAAATAGGCAAAGTAGAAGATAAGATAGCTATAAGCATAACCAATATTATTGAAAAATAACTACCATGTTAATTTTAGATTTTTTACTTTTTATCATAATTACAGTTTGCATAGTATATTGTTGGATGCTAAATAGGCGGATTCAGGATTTGCAAAATAGCCGGGTAGAATTTGCACGAATGATTAAAGAACTTAACGTCTCCATCGTTAAAGCTCAAACTAGTGTCAATGAACTCAGCGAACTTAGCGTCGTAACCGCTACTCAATTAAAAACAGCAATCGATGAAGCAAAAAGTGCTAGCAACCAATTAACAGAAATAAATAATCAGAGCAATAATTTAATAGTAGCAGTAAAGCAAGCTCAAAGAAATTTAGAAGTTTCCAGCAATATGTTAAAGAACACTACTACCTCACAATCAACGCGAGAAGTAGAAAGAGAAGAACCAGAAGAGGAATTTAGAGAAAATGCCACAATGCAAGAAGCAAAATATACTAATAGCTTAAAAAATTTTCTGACTAATATGGTTACGAAAAAATTAGAAAGCAACAGCAATTTAAGTTATTATGACACCTTAAAAAAGGTTAATACGAAAAAATGAGAATAAATTTATTTTCTTCTTTATTAGCAATTTTAATGTTAGCCTTAATCACTAAGGCTTCTTTATTGTTTGGCAGAATCCAAGAGCAAACGACCTATACGTTTGATAGTTCGGCAAGTTCAGTATTTGTAGATACAGCCTATGCAAAAGCTGAGCAAACACCAAGTAAAGCTGAAAAGCAAGATTCCAACAGTAACGACCTTGCGCTTAACCAAGATCATGGTAATCCTATACCAGTTGACTCAAACTTAACCAATCAAAAGCCGATAGAGACAGCAAACGAAAACCTTCCATCTCAAGTTGTTTTACCGACAAATATTAGTAACTCTGAGCTTCAACTTCTTAAAGAATTATCTCAACGAAGACAAAATTTAGATAAAACCCGAGAAGATTTAGAGGTACGCAAACAATTACTTCAAGCAACAGAAGACAAAATTGATCAAAAAATGACTGAGCTGAGGTCTATTCAAGCCCAGCTTGAAGAAATTATGAAAGAATATAATAAGCAAGAACATGAGAAGACTAAGAAATTAGTTAAGATCTATGAGAATATGAAGCCTAGAGAGGCAGCTAAAATACTTGATGAGATGGAGATGCCAATATTACTCGTAGTAGTTAGTAATATGAAAGAAATTAAACTAGCTCCAATAATTGCTAGTATGAATCCCCAAAAAGCGCGAGAGTTATCCACTGAGCTTGCTAAGCAACGCTCTCTCAACTAAATGATCGTTAAAAAATATAAAACTAAGGGTTCAAGTTGATAGGTAACATATTTGCCTTTTAGACTTATTGCTAAACCAGTTCTAGATCGTTAGAAACTTGATCTAGTGCAAAAGGCAAATTCGTATAAATTTTACTTAAAAATTGTTCATGAGCACCACCAATCGCAGACTCAGGCAGAGCCAATTTTCCAAGTAAAACAAACAGGGAAAGTATACATCAAATTGTTCTCTGTTACTTTTCTGGTTACTCCTAGCTCTTTTTTAAGTAAAACTTCATCTCCCAACCCTTGATTTGTTATAGTTATAAATCACAGTTCTTCCAATAAACTGCCTCTTCCGCATTTTATCCGATTACTTATATTTAATAATTAAGTATTTTTATATGTTGTAAATTATTGCTTTAAGCAAAAGCTTATTTTATAATTACATATTACAAGAAATCATTTGGTTGATTTTTATAACACTATATAGTTATTATGTAATAATTAACCTAAATAAAAATTTCTATGCCGCAGTTACATATTCGACTTTCTGATTTAATGACCCAACGAAAAATAAGTGCCAGTGATATTGAGAAAATGACGGGATTAAATAAAAACACAATAATTAGTATTTTAACGGGAGTTTCAAAAAATCCAAGCGCTAGTACTCTTCAGCAAATAGCAAAAGCCTTAGATGTCACTTTAGAATATATATTATCAGGAGAGGATATTACTTTCTATAATTTAACCAGCGAACAGTTAAAAGTTTTTAATCATGTTACTTCCGTTGTCACTGATATTGTGATAAGCAAAAATCTTCATATTACTATTGATAAATTATATCTACTAATTAAAGAAACCTACGAGTATTCAATTAAAATCGAACCATCTTCTATTGATGAGAGGTTTATTCATTGGCTTATTGGAAAGTACCGATTTTAATGACTCTGAGTATTTTGCCGTTAGCGTGTCAATATTGCCTTACATATATTGAGGTAATCTTAAAATAAATGTCAATCGCAAAAATATTTTTGCCAGTTGCTAAACTTTTCCCATTAGATTACTTAATTCCTGATAATTTAGAGCTGCAAGCAGGTGATTTAGTTATTGTTCCGTTTAAGAACCAAGAACTCACTGGCATAGTATGGAAGATAGAGGCAAAGAGCAATCTTAAAAAGCTAAAAGCTATTAAGGACAAAGTTCCTCTTAATGGCAAATTATCCTCTTCTAACTTAGATTTTATCAGCTGGGCAACCAACTATTATCTAACAGAATACGGCTCAATCACTAAGCTTGTTTTACCGGTTAATATTGCTGAGAAACCCTTAAAAATAAAGCAGCAAGATATCAGCGGTCAATATGCGTTACCTACGTTATCTGAGGAGCAGATAGAATGTTTGAAGCAAGTTCAAGCTGCTGACAAACCCGTAGTAATTAGAGGGGTGACAGGGTCGGGAAAAACGGAGATATATTTTCATCTAATTGGGGATTACTTAAAGCAAGGCAAGCAAGTGTTGCTAATGCTGCCGGAAATTTCTTTAAGCCAACAAATTATTCAACGTTTTACCCAGAGATTTAACTTTGAACCTATAGTGTGGCATTCAGGAGTTACTAATGCCCAAAAGAGAAGAATTCTCCGAGGCATTATAGATAATCAAGCCAAAATAGTAATTGGCACCCGTAGCAGCTTATTTCTCCCCTACCCTAATCTTGGTTTAATAGTAATTGATGAGGAGCAGGACAGCTCTTACAAACAAGAAGAAGGCATTTTATATAATGCCCGAGATATGGCAGTGCTGCGTGGCTATTTAAGCGATGTCAAAATTGTCTTAGCTTCTGCGACCCCTTCAATTGAGACAATTTATAATGCAAATATTTCGAAATATCAATTAATCGACTTGCCAACGCGCTACAAAGAAGCTCAAATGCCTGAGGTTAAATTAATTGATATGCGCAACCAAAAGCTAGCGCATAATTGCTGGATATCTGAGCCTTTAATAGCAGCCATACGCAATAATTTAGCCAGCAAGCAGCAAACTCTGCTATTCCTCAATCGCCGTGGTTATGCACCGCTAATGTTGTGCAAAATTTGTGGCTATCGTTTTATGTGCACACACTGCTCAGCCTGGCTAATACTGCATAAAGCAAGCAAAAAGCTTGAATGTCATCATTGTGGCTATCACATTGGCATTCCTAGAATTTGTCCTGATTGCTCGAAGGAAAACACCCTAACTTGCTGCGGTCCCGGGATAGAGAGAATAGCAGAAGAAGCGCAAAGCCTATTTCCCAACAGCAATATTGCGGTAATGAGCAAAGATCAATTATTAAAACCTCATCATGTAATAGAATTACTAAATAAGATGACAAGCAATGAAATTGATATACTCATCGGCACCCAACTTATTGCTAAAGGCTATCACTTTCCTTATCTTACTTTGGTTGGGGTGATTGACGCAGATATTGGCTTTATAGGCGGCGATCTAAAAGCTAGTGAGCGAACTTTTCAGCTTCTTCATCAGGTTGGCGGACGAGCTGGTAGAGAAGACAAAAAGGGACAAGCTCTAATCCAAACTTATTATCCTGATAATCTTATTCTTAATAGCTTAAAAGAACACACAACTGATAAATTTATTAATTATGAACTTGCCAGCAGAGAAGCTAGCCAGATGCCACCATTTACTAAAATAGCCTGCCTAATTCTAAGCAGTAAATCTGAAGAAATAGCAAAAGAAATTAGTACCAGGCTTGTCTCTACTGCTCCTGCCAGCAACATCAAAATTCTTGGACCAGCTAAAGCGTCAATGCTAAGGCTGGCTGGTAAATATCGCTACAGGATATTAGTAATTGCACCACGGCGCTTTAATTTGCCAGCTTATCTACAGACCTGGTTAGGTTCATTTAAAATGCCTTCTAACTGCCAAATTAAAGTAGATATAGATCCGCAAAATTTTTGTTAATTTATATTAAATATTTTAATTATTAAATATTTGTTATACTCCTTAAAACACAGCTTATAATTATAATACTCAGAAAAGACGGGATGAGGAATAATGACTACTGGATAAGCAGTAGCTAACAATCGCTGAGTTTCAGTTAATGCTCTTGGCATATGATAAGAGGAAGTTACCAATCTTATAGAGCTTATATGACTCTTATTTATGAATTCCGCTATTTCTAAAGCATTACCTTTAGTATCACGCGCTGTTAGCCCATATATTACTTGCTCTTGCTTCACTCCATGTTCAGTTAGAAAGTTCTTTAGCTGGGTTGGCGATCCTATGCCCGAAATAAACAACAAAGGAGCATATCCTGCTTTTAGCAAACCAATGCCAGTATCTATTCTATTTGCTCCACCCGTAAACACTATTATCGCATCAGTAACAGCGCTTTTATCTATCTGATAAGATCGCGTATAATATAAATAATAAAAAAAGCATCCAAACCACAATAACAATATCGCAGCGATAGATAATATTATTTTGCGTATCACTCAAAAATTCTGATAAATTCTTTTTTTAAAACCTCATCAAACTGACTTAAGGTAATGCTAATCTTCATATCTTTTAAAGAAGTTACTTTAAAATCTGTAAGACCACAAGGAATAATGCCAGCAAATTTATCTAAGTCCGGGGCTATGTTAATAGCAATTCCGTGATAAGTCACCCATTTTTTTATTCTGATACCAATAGCGGCAATTTTCGCCTCTTCCTCCCCTTTTTTCACCCATACACCAATTCGGTCTCTAACCGCATAGGCATTAACTCCAATAGCCAGCAAAGAGTTTATTATCCATGTCTCTAGCATCTTGATATAAAATCTTATATCTCGTGGATGCTTAAGAGCAGATAAATTTATTATTGGATAAATAACCCGCTGACCTGGTCCATGATAAGTGAATCTGCCTCCCCTTCCTGTATAAACTACCGGTATATCACTATAGTAGCTAGATTTTAGCAATTCTTCTTGTTTGGCTTTAACGCCAGCAGTATAAACATCTTGATGTTCTAGTAAATAGACAGTTTCTGCGACCTGAGAATTTATCACTTCCTCTATCCTATTTTCCATTATCCTCAGCATTTCGTGATAAAGGATGGGCGTAGGTACGGTAATCCACTCAACCATCAGAGTATTTTATTAAATTTATTGCGTGACTTTAGCTTCAAGGTTAACATTAGGAAATTTTTCTGACAAGAAGTTTATAGAACTAATAATGGCATTTTCATCGCTAACCAACCTTAAAATCGGAATATACGGGCTTGGCAAGACTGGTACAGCAGCTTACAAGGCGCTAAAGGATAAAGCAGACACCATTATTTGCTATGATGAGTATCTTGATAAACAACAAATAGCAACGACAATTAAGGAAGAAGATTTTATCAGTCTAGAAAATAGCAAGTGGCAAGGGCTTGATAAAATACTAATCAGCCCAGGCGTGCCACCATCCCACCAAATCTTTAGCTTGGCAAGCAGCTGCTCTATTCCTATTGTCTCCGACATTGACTTACTATTTGAAGAATGTAGCCACAGCAATTTTATAGCTATCACCGGTACTAACGGCAAAAGCACTACTACCGCTCTAATATCCCATATTTTAAGTTATGCTGGGCTTGATTATCCTCCAGGCGGCAATATTGGCAATCCCGCTTTAACTCTGCCGTTAAATAAACCAGGATATGTGCTAGAACTATCTTCATTTCAACTGGAGCTCCTAAATAGCTTTAAAGCCAAAATTGCCGTACTGCTGAACATAACTCCCGATCACCTAGATAGGCATAAAACTATGGAGACCTATATCAAGGCTAAAGAATCGGTCTTTATGCATCAAGACTCCAGCTGCTTCAGCATTGCAAATATTGACAGTTTACCGGTTAAAAACTTGCTGGCAAATAAGCTCTTTACCTCTACTATCATTCCTATTTCTGCCAAAGAGCTAGTTACGGGCGGGGTAACTGTGTTACCTGGAGTAATTTATGATAATATATCTGTTCCGTTAACATTTAGTTTACCCGCTAATAAGTTTTTGCTAGGCTCCCATAATCATGAAAATATTGCCGCTAGCTATGCAGCATGCCGCGCCGCAAGAATAGAGCCTGCGCTAATAATAGAAGCAATCAACGCCTTTACAGGACTGCCCCATAGGATGCAATATATAGGCGTTATGCAAAATATTCATTTTTATAATGACAGTAAAGCCACTAACGGTGAAGCGGCTTCTAAGTCAATTAGCACGTTAGATAATATTTACTGGCTAGCTGGCGGCATAGCAAAGACGGAGGGCGTAAAAGCAGTGTTACCTTATGCAAATAAAATACGCAAAGCTTATTTATTCGGTCAAGACAAACAGCTATTTGCACAAGAATTAGATGGGGCGGTTGCTTTTCAGCTCCACACCACTCTTGCCGAAGCTTTTGCCGCTGCTTGCCATGACGCCACTGCTGATTTAGGAAACAATAAAAGTGTTTTGCTTGCTCCTGCCGCCAGCTCTTACGATCAATTTAAAAATTTTGAGGATAGAGGCAATGTTTTCGTGCATTTGTGTCAGACGAGGCTCAACAACAATAATAGCAGCCACTAAGCAACTCGTAGTTTTAATAAAATTTCTTAATCATATTAATTGTTTGCTTCTTCCGCGATGAAGCCAGTTATATTCATAAAATAGTTATAACTTTCATTATATGACTTGAGATTAGTCTCATTTGGATCTACTAAATAGTTATATTCCTGTTTTAACATCTCCGCAAGGGCGTCATATTTCACCCATATATCTAATAATTTAGATTCTGTTTGTAATTGACTCATTTGCTCATTAAAGTTGTTACTAATAGGTTGAAATAGTTCCTTTAATTTTTGTTCTATTAAGTTTAATTTCGTCTCTACATTCCTTAGCGCACTGATTGATTGCTGAGATAGCACCACTGCATTGTTATTAGAATTAGCCTCGGAGATGCTAGAATGGCTGGTTACAATAATTTTATATGGATTCTCTTTCGCCACATCAGTTCCTTAATTATTTTTAACTTTTATGTTATATTTTATTTAAATTTATAAATCAAGCTACTATTTAATCATCGCTTTATCTACTTGAAAAACCACGCGCTTTCAGCTAACCTACAGGTAGAATTTTAATATAGTAGTAATTGAATTTGTGACTAGTCAGGAAAAAATAGGTACTATCCCGGTTAATATAGAAGATGAGATGAAGCGTTCTTACCTTGATTACGCCATGAGCGTGATTGTAAGTAGAGCGATTCCTGATGTTAGAGATGGGTTAAAGCCAGTACATCGCCGCATTTTATATTCCATGTATGAGTCGGGGAATCACGCGGGGCGCCCCCACCGCAAGTCTGCCAGAATAGTTGGTGACGTGATGGGTAAGTACCACCCACATGGAGACGCAGCAATATATGATTCGTTGGTACGGATGGCACAAGATTTTTCGCTCCGTCTGCCTTTAATAGACGGACAAGGTAATTTTGGCTCCGTGGACGGCGACGCGCCAGCTGCAATGAGGTATACAGAATCGCGTTTAGCAAAAGCTGCTCACAAATTACTTGAAGATATTGACAAGGAAACTGTAAATTTTGCACCCAATTACGATGGTTCTGAAAGCGAGCCGACAGTACTGCCAGCTATGTTTCCGAATTTACTCATTAACGGTGGCGGCGGCATTGCAGTGGGTATGGCGACAAATATTCCTCCTCATAATCTAGCTGAAGTTATTGATGCATGCTGTTTGTATGTAGATAATAATAATATAGAAATAGCTGAGCTTTTATCAGTAATAGAAGGTCCAGATTTTCCCACCGGCGGAATTATTATGGGAAGGCATGGCATTAAATCAGCCTACTTAACTGGCAGAGGCAGCATCTTAATAAGAGGTAGAACAGAGATTGAAGAACAAGGCGGCGGTAAGCAAGCCATTATTATTACTGAAATTCCTTACATGGTTAATAAGGCAAAATTAGTGGAAAAAATTGCTGAGCTGGTTAAGGAAAAAAGGATTGAAGGAATTAGTGATTTGCGTGATGAGTCCAATAAAGTCGGTATGCGAGTAGTAATAGAAATTAAGAGAGATGCTATTACCGAGGTAGTGTTAAATCAAATATATTCCTATACGCCACTGCAAACAAGTTTCGGGATAATCATGCTGGCGCTAGACGGCGGAATGCCAAAAGTGATGAATCTGAAAGAGATTATCAAAGCTTTTATTAATTCCCGCGAAGTAGTCATCACCAATAGAACTATATATTTGATTAATAAAGCGCGTGATAGAGCGCATATATTAATAGGACTTAGGATTGCAGTAAATAACATTGATGAAATAATTCGGATTATTAAATCTGCGCGCGATACTAATGACGCTAAAGAACAATTATTAAAAAAAGCTTGGGATATTGCTAATATCCAAACCTTAATAAAGTTGGTTGACGATAAAGCGATAATAAATGAAGATGGCAAATGCTATTTTACCGAGACTCAAGCTAAAGCAATCTTAGAGATGAGGTTGCAGCGCCTTACTGCCATGGAGAAAGATAGACTCGAAAATGAGCTAGCAGAACTGCGGCAAGAAATTAGTGGTTATAGGGAAATTCTAGAGTCGCGCAATAAACTTCTCGAAGTGTTAAAAGATGAGCTAACAGAAGTAAAAAAAGAACTCTCAACCCCTCGCCTAACGCTAATTGAAGATAAGGAAATCGATCAAGATATTGAGGATCTAATTCAGCGCGAAGATATGGTGGTAACTGTTACTTTAGGCGGTTATATCAAACGAGTACCTTTGGCAACTTATAAAGCGCAAAAGCGCGGAGGCAAAGGCAGAGCAGGTTTGTCAATGCGCGATGAGGATATTACTACCCAACTATTTGTTGGTAGCACTCACACTCCAATGCTATTTTTCTCTAATATTGGTCAGGTCTATAATTTAAAGCTCTATAAACTACCTCTAGGCAACCCACAAGGTAAAGGTAGACCAATAGTCAATATTTTGCCTCTAAAATCCGGGGAATATATTACCAACATTATGCCGATGCCAGAAGATCAGAATGAATGGGATAATTTAAATATTGTATTTGCCACGAGTCACGGAAATGTGCGCAGAAACGATTTATCTGACTTTAAACGCATTCAATCTAACGGAAAAATTGCCATTAGATTAGATGTAGATGATCGGTTAATTAATGTTAAAGTCTGCAAAGAAGATGACCATATATTGCTTGCCACTAAAGTTGGAAAGGCCATACGGTTCCCCGTCAGCTCTATTAGAGTTTTCAAAAGTCGAACTTCTGACGGAGTAAGAGGAATGAAGCTGCAAAATAATGATGCAGTAATATCCATGACCGTGCTTAAAGGCATCGTAGCCAGTAAAATTGAAGAAAGAGAAGCATATTTAACGATTCCATTAGACAAAAGACTAGAGATAGCTAAAGGTAAGGACTTCTCAGTGGAAAAACTCAATATAGCTTTAAGCAAAGACAAAATTCTTGAAATGGCAAGTAAGGAAGAATTCATTCTTACGGCAACAGAAAATGGCTTTGGCAAAAGAACATCAGCGTATGAATATCGGATTACCGACCGAGGCGGTAGCGGGGTGGTAAATATGGATCTATCGAAAAAAACCGGTATGGTAGTTTCAGTGATGCCGGTAGCTATTACCGATGAGTTAATGCTGATTACTAACAGCGGTAAGTTAATAAGATGCAAGCTTGAGTCAGTTAGGGTTACAGGACGCAATACTAGCGGCGTGATTTTATTTAAGACAGAAGTAGCAGAGAAAGTGGTATCGGTTTCTTTAATTGCTGATAATAATGATAGTGAGTTAAATTTAGAGCTTGAGAATGACTAAGATCTACCGCTCGGCAGAATCTGCTCTTGTGGGCTTATTATGGGACGGCATGACCATTATGGCGGGAGGGTTTGGACTGTGCGGCATTCCTGAAAATCTAATTCACGCCTTACTAAAAACAGGGGTACGAGATTTGACTGTGATTAGCAATAATTGCGGAGTAGATGATTTCGGGCTAGGGATTTTGCTTAAAAATGGGCAAATTAAAAAAATGATCTCTTCTTATGTGGGAGAAAATAAGACTTTTGAGAATAGATATCTAGACGGAACACTAGAATTAGAGTTAACTCCCCAAGGAACCCTTGCCGAAAGAATAAGAGCAGGAGGTGCAGGCATTCCTGCTTTTTACACTAAAACAGGGGTAGGAACAATAGTAGAACTCAATAAGGAAACCAGAATATTTGATGGAGAAAAATACTTGCTAGAAACGGCATTATATGCAGATATTGCAATTATCAAAGGACATATAGCTGATGAAAGTGGTAATGTTATCTATAACAAAACCGCCAGAAACTTTAATCCAATAATGGCTACTGCTGCTAAAACTACAATTTGTGAAGTAGAAAAAATAGTAAAAACTAGCTCGCTAGATCCTAATAATATTCATACTCCTAACATTTTTATTCAAAGATTAGTCCTAGGAGAAAAATACGAAAAACGCATTGAGCATCTTACTAATAGACAACAAAAATAAGCAGAATCTACGATATGCGGTTATTAAGACTATGGCAGGGGATAACCCTTCTTGCCAATTAGCTAGCTGTCGCAGTCGTCTCTTCACTATCTGTCTTACTACCCTTGCTGCCTATTATTGAGGCTATTATCTTATTTGATTTACTCAACAGCTCGCAACCAGTAGGAAGCTCTAGATCATGAATTTTGATGGACTGACCAATATGCATATTAGTCACATCTATTACTAACTTGCTTGGAATATTTTCTACCTGACAGAGTAAGTCAAGTTTTCTTAATATTATGTTAAAAAAACCTCCTCTCTTAACTCCTATAGCTTTATCTCTACCTTGATACACTATAGGCACTGATACTTTCTGGCTTTTCTCGCTCAAGTAAGTAAAGTCAACATGAGTTATGATATCGGTGACAGGATGAAGCTGTACTTCTTTGGGAAGAACTTTATATTGCTTGTCATCAACATGAAGATGAATGACAGTTGAGGTAAAAGACGGAGCACGATAGCGTTTGGTTATTTCTTTTTCCTCTATGCAAATAGCGAGCAGAGGTTGCTTTGGTCCGTATATCACTGCTGGAACCATGCTTTTTCTTCTTGTTGCACGCGCTGCGCCGGTACCAAATTCTGTGCGCATAACAGCTGAGATATTTATCTCCTCAGGCATGCTTTCCTCCCAAATATATATATAACACATTGAAACAAGATAACAAAATTTGCTTAAAACTCAAGTTTTATTTAATTTTATTTAAAAGCTGCAAAAAAGTTATAAAAATCAAAATTATTTGCTATTATACCAATGCCTTATCTACACTACGAACAAGCATAAAATTACACGGAAGCTGGTAAAGTAAAATGACGATTTTTAGTATAGTTTTCTTTAAGACTATCTCTATTTTACTTAGCGTAGTAATAGGCTTTCTAGCAGGGAGATACGCAAATGTTCAAAGGGACAGCATAGCTACCCTATTATTTTACTTCATCTCTCCTATAGTGTTTTTTTCTATTCCCGCCAGCACTACTCTAACTTTATCAGCACTGAGCATTACTTTAGTTACTTTTTCAATGGCGACTTTTTTATCAATAGCTGCGTATTATTTCTTTGGTAGATACTGGCAAGATCACACCCGCAATATTTTAGCTCTGTCGGCTGGCAGCGCTAATACTGGCTATTTTATGCTACCTATTGCCGCCGCTTTGTTCGATGATTACACGCTAGGAATATATATGATGGCAGTAATAGGGGTAAATATTTATGAATCAACTATTGGCTTTTATATCTGCGCCCGAAGTTTTAATTCCAGTAAGGATAGCATTCTCACTGTATTGCGGCTGCCTACCTTAAATGGATTTTTGCTTGGATGTTTATTTAGCTTTTCTGGACTAGAATTGCCTGATTTTTTAGATGATTTTATTTATAACATGCGTGGCTCTTTTTCTATTTTAGGGATGGTAATGGTGGGACTGGCAGTTTCTACTCTCCAAAAATTCGAAGTAGATGTGAAGTTTACTCTCGCAACTTTCGCCGCAAAGTTTATAGGCTACCCTTTAATCGTTAATATTTTTATTATTATTGACCGATTTTTAATTGGTTGGTATACCGACAGTCACTATAACGCGCTGCAGCTTCTCTCTACTGCTCCGCTAGCAGCTAATATTATTATTATTTCCTCACTGCAAAAATTTCATCCGGAAAGAGCAGCGGCTACCGTATTATTGTCATTGCTCTTCGTATTATTCTACACTCCAATTATGGTAAGCATATTTTTAAGCGACCTAAATTAAATGCTAACCAAAAAAAATCTTTTTAATATTTGGGTTATAGGCAGTATTAGCGGCTTTAGCTTGATGATTAGCGGCAATACCCTAAATTATTGGTTAGCCAAAGAAAATATTGATATTCGCACTATTAGTATGTTTGCATTTGTTTCTATCCCTTATGCGATAAATTTTCTATGGGCTCCCTTATTTGATCTTAAAAAAATCCCCTTCTTAACCAACAAACTAGGACATCGCCTCTCTTGGATATATACTGCGCAGCTCTGCCTTGCAACTAGCGTTTTTCTATTAAGCAAGCTCTCAGTTAAGGATGAACCGCTAATATTCGCCGCTTGCTGTTTAGCAGTAGCCTTTTTAAGTTCCGCGCAAGATACAATCCTCGGAGCTTTAAGAACAGAAATCATCCCTCTCTCTTCTCAAGGCGCTGCCGCTGGAATTTACATTTTTGGCTACCGAATAGGTATGTTGATTTCAAGCTCTGGAGCTATATATCTTTCTAGTTATTTAAGTTGGGGGAAAATATATGAATTATTTGCCCTACTAATATTAGTTTTTCCGCTTCTATTGCACTTCACTATCCCAAACACCGCAATTAGCAACAATATGTCCGCAATAGCGCCTGATAAAATAAAGACTGATAGCAGCAGCAATGGCGGATTTAGCTTTATTGAAAAACATTTAAAGTCCATAGGATCTTATAGTTTTTTGATAATAGTAATTAGTTTTTTAGTGTTATATCGTTTGCCAGATAATATAATTAACACTATGATCAACCCTTTCTTGCTTCATTTAAAATTTGATGCTTATGAAATAGCAAGCATTGGTAAGTTTCTTGGCATAGTAACAGCAATGCTAGGGGGATTTATCGCCAGCTGGATAATGCAAACCCAGCCAATTACAATCAGCCTATTGAAATTCGGCATCTTACATGCTTTCGCTCATAGTCTATTCATTATTCAGGAAATATACGGAAAGAATCTTTACTTACTTTTGCTCGTAATAGGAGTAGAAAGCGTCACTGGCGGAATGAGCATGGCAGCTTACATAGCTTTTATAGCTTCTTTGTGTCAAGGCAAGTTCCGCGCTACGCAATATTCTTTCTTTTCAGCAATGATGGGCGTTTCGCGCTCAACAATTCCCGTTATCTCTGGGTATATTGTAGTTCAATTTGGCTGGCAAGGGTTTTTCTTATTTACTACTATTGCTGCTATTCCTTCATTACTGATTTTATGCCTTTTAATATTTAAATACAAAAAATAGACTAGACATTAAACCTAAAATGTACCACGTCACCATCCTGCACCTTATATTCTCTACCTTCTAGCCTCATCTTTCCAGCTTCTTTAGCCTTTGCTTCGCCGCCACAACCTAAATAATCTACAAAAGAGATAATTTCCGCTCTAATGAAACCTTTTTCAAAATCGCTGTGAATTATCCCAGCAGCCTTCGGGGCAGTCGTGCCAATGGTGAAATTCCATGCATGCGCTTCTTTAGGTCCCACAGTAAAAAAACTTTGGAGATTGAGCAACCCATAACTGGCTTTAACAATTTTATTGAGTCCTGTTTCCGCAAGTTCTAAGCTGTCAATAAA
Organism: uncultured Rickettsiaceae bacterium; assembly: GCA_964567405.1. Taxonomy (GTDB): domain Bacteria; phylum Pseudomonadota; class Alphaproteobacteria; order Rickettsiales; family Rickettsiaceae; genus CAZMMN01. The sequence continues at coordinate 20,548 of CAZMMN010000002.1, forward strand.
CTCAGCCTTATCATTGGCATCTTCTAGCTTGGCAACTTCGGCTTCAATCTTCGATGAGACAATTATATTATTAGTCTGCTCATCCTGAGCCTTTTTGGTAACAAGCTCAGTTAAGTGATTGCCCCGCGCCGCTTCTTGTTCTATGACATTTGAAACATATAAAATAGGCTTGGCGGTAAGAAGCTGCAATTGATTCACGATTTGTTTATCGTAATTATCAACTACCCGCCTAGCAGGTATGCCC
>CAZMMN010000002.1:20801-26844 GCA_964567405.1 uncultured Rickettsiaceae bacterium
GACTCTCCCTCAAACCCTTTAATATTTCCAGCTGCTCTTTTAAAGTCTTATCACCGCTTTTAAGACGCTTTTCAAGTTGACTAAGCCGTTTTTCAATTAGCTCCAGATCAGCGATAATCAATTCTTCTTCCACAATCTGAGCATCATAGATAGGATCAACTTTACCGTAAATATGAGTAACATTAGCATCCTCAAAACAACGAAGAACATGAACAATCGCATCTACCTGGCGAATGTGGGATAAAAATTTATTGCCAAGCCCCTCCCCTTTGCTAGCTCCTTTAACCAGACCAGCAATATCTACAAATTCAATATAGGCAGGAATTATCTTGCTAGAACCAGCAATCTTCGCAAGCTCTACCAGTCTTTCATCATCTACTCCCACTATCCCCGAATTTGGTTCAATAGTGCAAAAGGGATAATTACCCGCCTGCGCATTCCCAGTAACTGTTAAAGCATTAAATAAGGTAGATTTGCCTACATTCGGCAAACCAATAATACCAACTTGTAAACTCATATATTTTTATTTTAGTGTAATTGACGATTGTTATTAACTTTAAACAGTAATTGCTCTATTAAATTCTACCAAGTCATTATTTATAAGAAGTTCTAAATTTCCAGCAATTATTTTGATTAATTGATTAATTTTCTTAAATTCATCTGCCGTAAAAGGCGCTAGCACATAGTTAGACACTTCTTCCTTATAAAGCGGTCTGCCGATCCCTATACGAATCCGGTTGTATTCTCTACCTAGCTGATTATCTATTGACTTTAACCCATTATGCCCACCATTGCCGCCGCTAAATTTATGCTTCATTTTACCCATAGGCAAATCAATATCATCATGAATTACCCAGACATTTGCCAAAGACAGCTTATAATAAGATAAAATCATTTGGACAGCCCATCCCGATAAGTTCATGTAGCTAGTTGGTTTTGCTAGTAATAATTTACATGAAGAAACAACAGCCTGTCCAATTATGGACTTAAGATTAGACTTTTTGCTTAAAGATATGCCATAATAGCTTGCTATCGCATCAACTGTCATAAATCCCACGTTATGCCTGGTATCTAGGTGCTCTGGGTCAGGATTGCCTAGCCCCACTATAAGCATATGCTGACGCCTATCTAAATTCTTATCTGCTAACGCTTGCTCAGCTGTTCTAAATTGCGATAATCTCTGCACCTGGCTTTACCCTAGAACTGCTTTATTTTTTCCTGTAACTTTTGCCTTATACAATGCTTTATCTGCTTTGTAAATAAAATCTGCTGCCATTTCCCCTATTTTATAACCAGCCACCCCAAGAGATATGGTCACCTTAAAATTATCTTTCAAACCCGGATTGACAAACCTTATAGTTTCTACTGCACGACATATTCTCTCTGCTACTTTCATTGCTTCGTTATTATTCGTGTTAGGCAGCAACACTACAAACTCCTCACCACCATATCTCGCAACTAAGTCAGTTACTCGAATGTTTTTTTTAATTGTATCAGCTACTATTTTTAATACTTCATCCCCCATTAAATGCCCAAATCTATCATTTACTTGCTTAAAATCATCAATATCTCCTATCAACAGTGCGATAGAATGATTACTAGCAAAAGCATTAATAGTGGAGTGAATGTGCAAGTCGAAATAACGCCTATTAAATACATTAGTTAAGCCGTCTTTTAAAGATAGGTTTATGCTTTGTTCAAGCAAAGTTCTAAGCTCATCTTGGTATTTCTTTTTCTTGATGAGGGTTTTTATCCGCGCTATCAACTCGTTTTCCTCAATGGGATAGATCAGGTAGTCATCAATTCCGACTTCTACCGCCTTGGCAACTATGGGAAATTCTTCTTCCTCCACCACTAAAACAATAATGCTATTGCGCAACATTTCCTTGGAGCGCAGAGAAGCAATTATTCTTAAAGGATCCATCTCTTCTAGCTGGTAACTTACTATTATTATATCCGCTGCTTCATTGCTCACCATTTCATAGTCCGACAAATTGGCTATTGTCTTCACCTGTTTAGAGACGCGCTGTAAAATTCTTAATATGTTTGATGTTTGTATCGCATCATCATTAATTAGTAGTATTTTACTATCCTCATGGAAATGATAACTAATTGGCAAACCAGATACTCCTAGCGATTCATTAGTTACATGACGCAGGTATAATTCGTCCATAGCAGCTTTCATTCTTGTTAAGGACTTTATCCTCGTAAAGAGCGCTATATCATTAATGGGCTTACTTAAGAATTCATCAGCTCCTGCCTCAAGCCCTTGCACGCGATCCTCAATATCCGTTAAGGCAGTAACCATTACCACAGGTATATAAGCAGTTTTAGGATTAGCTTTTATTTTTAGGCAAGTTTCAAAACCACTCATTTGCGGCATCATCACATCCAGTAGGACAATATCTATTTTATTGTTGTCCAATATTTCTAACGCTTTACCACCACTAGAAGCGGTAAAAACTGTATAATATTCATTTAAAAGCTTAGCTTCGAGCAATTTAATATTAGGCTCCAAATCATCCACGACTAATATATTTGCAGTCATATTTAACTGTTTAATTGAAAAGCATGAGCAAGCTCAAGAAATTTTTGACGTTCTAGTTCTAGTAGCTCTTGCTCCTCAATTTCCTGATAGTCAATAATTTCCTGAAAGAATGCTAAAACGCTATTTTGCAAAGGACTATATGCAGCTGTATCTAGTTCTTCAGTCAGCTTCACTTGAGGTGTGATAATTTTACTGGAGCTATCCACAATTTTCGCAGGTAAATCTAAAGCCAATGCTTCTGTTAATAGATTATCTTTATTCATAACAGCTCTATAATTTTGCTCTTCATAATAATCAGCAGCAAAATAATCAGCGGAGGAAGCTTTATTCTGAGTAAGAATATTATTCAAATTTTTTATAAGTTTTTCTTTATTACCCCCTGCTCTCCTAAACATTTCTTTAACACCGCCCCAGCCTGGAATTAAACCAACACCGAGTTCCACTAACCCAGCATTTAAATCTCTATGAGCTACTACCCAGCTAGAGTGCAATAATAGTTCGCATCCTCCTCCTAGCGCCGCTCCTAGAGCGCAGCTAATCACATGAACAGGAGAATTCTTTAACATCATCATCGTTCTTTGGCCAAGAAGCAAGAATTGTTCTAACCCGTTAAAATCCTTATTATCTACATAATTTTTAATTAGCTTTAAATCCGCTCCTGCCGAGAAATGCTTGCTTGGTGAGTAAATATATAAGTTCTGCTTCTCTTGCTTTGCAAACTTGACCGCTTGCTGTAGGAGCTCAAATATTTCCCAATTTAAGCAGTTCATCTTAGTAGCAATAACAACAATTAACCGCTGCTGGTAATCAAGCAGCTTTGCCGAGTTATTAGCTAAAATAATCTGCGACTTCTCTATCAATAAATTATTTATATGAGATTGCTTTAGCTTTTTACTGTAATCATGCTGCAAGAAGCTGGCGGATATGTCATTCTGTGCGCTACCTCCCGCAACAAAACACTTATCAGCATCTGGAATATGTGATTCTAATAACTCTAAAGGACCATATTGCCAGCTATAACCTAGCTGCATTGCTAGATCAATATTTCGCGGCTCATTAGTCAGGGAATTTATACAGCCAAACAAATAGGAATAAAATTGGTGCCATACTTGCTTAAAAAAACCGCTATATGGTGATTGGCTAGAGAATAATTCTTCTATACTATTAAAAATTCGCTCGTTACTAATAGATATAGGCTCATATAACCCGCTTTTAAGGTTGATTGCCTCTTTTATTTTTTGCCCCCCCTTCCCTGTAGCTATGCGGTAGAATCCCCCTGCTCCTTTGCGACCAATTAGATTAGCATCAAGCATTTTGTCAAGCAGCGGGGTATCGACGCATAGCTGATTATATTGATCAGTAGCAGGCAATTGCTTTACTAATGAAGCAAAAATTAATCGCATCACATCATGCCCAATTAGATCATATAAACCAAAAACACCGGTAGATGGAAACTTAAAAAGATCGGTAAAAATCTGATCAATTAATGCTAAATTTAAGTTTTCTTTAATAGCTTTTCTAACGACTAATTCCAACATAAAGCATCCTAAGCGATTTGCAATAAAGCCAGGGCTATCGTTGCATTCTACTATGGTTTTGCCGAGTTCATTATTAATAAAGCTAGCAATAGCTTCTATTGCTCTTTTATTAGTTTGCTGGTCACTGACTAACTCTACTAACTCCATATATCGTGGAGGGTTAAAAAAATGCGTAATAAAAAATCGGGGCGCAATATTGTTTGGCAAGTTTTGCCGCAGCTGCTTTAAAGATAGGGTGGAGGTATTCGAAGCTAGCAAAGCATTATCGCTTAAATAAGGAATAATTTTAGTGTAGAGAGCTTGCTTTGCCTCTATTTTTTCAACAATAGCCTCAAGCACCAGATCACAATCACTGATAAGAGGCAAGTCATCTTCTAAGTTACCAAGAGTAATAAATTCAAGCTTACTTGGATGAGTTAAAGGAGATGGTTTTTGAGTTAACATCTTCTTAAGAGCGAGCCTCCCCTTAGCGTTTTTATCAGCTTGATTAGCATCAACTATATCCAGCAAAATCACCTGTTTAGACGCAGCAGCAATAAGCGCAGCGATGGATGCTCCCATAACACCTGCTCCAATAACACAAACTTTTTCTAGCATTTGTAGCTTTTACAAATATTAATAATTATATTATATCCCGCTTAAAATTTGCAGGTCTACGAATACACGGAGATGCAGGAGTAGCTGCATCTGATTCAATTGCTACACATGGACTTTTAATCTCATAAGGAGCAGATGGGGTACAAGAAAGCAGATGCAAAAAACAAACAGCTGCTAGTAAAGCCTTAATCTTTGCCATTATTTGTTAAAATACTCATTTTATCTAGCTCATTAATAAGTAACTTAATTAGTGTCAATATTCAATAAGATATTTCTTATTTAATCTTTTGGAGCTTATTTTTGTTACGAAGTGGTGGAGAATTTTTACTTTGCGCTTGAAATAACCATAGGTTAAAACTATAATCAACTCACTACCTATGGTTTATAAATTATACACAAAGTGCATGTCATATAATGGGTTTTTAACCAATTTAACGCTAACTATAATCATCGTAGGTATAATACTGATAATAAAATCATTCTTGAGTTACCAAAGTACTATTAAGGAAAAAAATTTCCGCCTTATTCAATTTTATTTAGATAAACAGTTTATCAATAAGCTTAGCTTAGATTTATTAAGCTTTAACAGATCTAGACACAATTATTTAGAAATTGCCGATAATATTAAAGAGCATTTTCAATTGCATGATCTTTTAATACTCGCCGACGATAATTTATCAAACTCTCCCTATATGTTTAACTTTAAACCGCAGGTAGAACAATTCGTGGGAAAAGTTACTCAACAACAAATACAGCTTGAGGATAACATCTATATCAAAAACTTAGAAAGCAGTGGCAGCGACTATATATTATATTTTTATTATAAATTTCATGCTTCGCACCTGGTAGTTTGTATCCAAAAGGATCTTTACCAACTTTCCAAAGAGGATCTAGAAACTTTAAAAACTTCTATTAACTTATTAGTATTAATTAAAGGATTAATTCCTCTTAAAAATTAAGCAATCTTTGACTTTTTAGCTTGATTATTTTATAGAATTGAGTACTTTAAGGAGAATTAATGCTAAAGGGCGATTAACTCAGCTGGTAGAGTGCCTCGTTTACACCGAGATGGTCGGCAGTTCGAATCTGTCATCGCCCACCAATTTCTTCAATACTTTCAGGTAATTCTCCGCCTTGCATTGCTTTCTCCATTCTCCTTATTCGCTCCTTTTTTGAGAAAAATCTGAGTTCTGATTCCTCTCTAACCTCTGTTTCATCTCATTTGAGAGGGAGGGCGCTATGCAGCAAATAGCGAGCAATTTTCCTGAAACCAATCTGGCAGGCGATGAAAGAGCAACGGTTTTTTGTAAATTGTAATCAGCTATTGACCCCTTTGAGGCAAAAAATGTAATCAAAATTG
>CAZMMN010000003.1:0-7444 GCA_964567405.1 uncultured Rickettsiaceae bacterium
CCTCATCAGCTTCTTCACGCAAGGCAAGTCACTCACGCCTTTGAACACGGTGGGCATTACTGGAAAGAAAACCTATCGCCATTTGGCAAGTTAATAGGCAACTATTCTTAATTGATGAAGAAGGTTATAAAATTACCAGTAATAGCCATAAAATTGAGGAATTCTCTCATTTACTTCATGTAGTTGGGACAGATGCTAACATATACGCAGATAAGCTAATTAAGGATCTTTCTCACTATCCAGAACTAGCCACCAAGGTTATTTCCGCGGTACGCTACGGGGAACGCCGCTGGAATTTAAACCTAGAACAAAACATTATTGCTAAAATGCCTGAGACCGATTTTGAAGGAGCTTTAATCTATCTTACAGAATTAAATAAAGCCGGCAAGTTGTTTAATCAAAACTATAAAACCTTAGACTTGCGCGACCCTAATAAATATTATATTGAAAGGTTTTAAGCCTAGCTCCTTGGTCGAGTCAATTCCGTCAACAAACCATCAAAACCTTTGGTTGTTATTATACTATGAAACTCAGCTTGTTGAGAACGAATTACACTTACTCCATCAGCTATAATATCTGCAACTTTAATTCCAGCTTCACCGTTACGAACTAGATAATCTACCAAAGTATCGGGTGCACCATTTTGACTAATTTTTGTTTTAACTATAAATTCGCTATTTTCTTTATTGATTGCAATGACTTTGAGCACGCTCACTTTTTCATTTTTATAGCTCTTAAGTAAGCTTGTATAAGATCTAGTGGTATAAGTTGCATAAGAATTGGTAAACTGCTCAATTTGGGTTGTACTTAAAGATTTTCTGTCAGCTCCAAGAACAAAATTAGCCATCCATGGAAAATCTAAATTATCATGAATAAGTTTAGTAGCCTCAGCCGTTTTCTTATCTTCCGATAAGTTAGGATTATTAAGTAAATTAGTGGCTTTGTTAACTAGGTCATCTACATATTGTTTCACTTCATTTAAGCTAACAACATTAGAATTAGAAGAAGAATAGGCAGAAAAAGGCATGCTTAACAATAAAACATAAATAATAGTAATGAGGCGCATATTGTTCTCTTAGTTTATTTGCTTTTATTATAGTCAGGATATTTAAAGTTTCTAGGATAATTTAGTTTAGCTTCACGGTTTTGATATACTGCTGTCCTAACCGAAACATAAGGATCAACCGAATTTTTAGATACATAATCACTAAAAGGCAATAAATTTGCTCTATCATGTATTATTTGTGTGGCTGTAACCCCGAGCTTGAAATCTCGGTGCATTGCATATTTGACCGGGTTTAGCGCGTGATTAGTGATGACCGGGTCACTCATATCTCTGGCATTAGTACTACCAAAAAATGGCAAAACTAAATACGGACCAGGTGCTACCCCATAGCGAGCAAGCGTACTACCAAAGGTTTGAGAGGTGGGTTTGAGGTTAAGCTTGCTTGCCACATCAAATAGCCCTCCAATTCCAAAGGTAGTGTTGATAATAAAGCGCCAGACGCTACGCATAGTATCATCAAAATTTAATTGCAGCCCGTAATTAACTGCAGTCAAAGGCACATTAATATTTTCAACAAAACTTCCAACTCTCGCCTTGATGTATGGATTAGTTACTCTATCATACCCTACTGCGATTGGACGAAGAATAAAATGATCAAGCGCCGAATTAAAAGCAAAAATCTTACGATTTATTTTTTCATAAGGATCGTAGACAGAATTATATGCTTCTGAATCTATTTGATAACTGTATTTATAATAATTATCCTCTTCAGTTTGCTCTGCCTGCGCCTCTACAAAAAAACAGCTAAGAACGATTAAGAAGTAAAATGATTTAGGTGATTTCATATAGGCTTAGGAGATTCTTTTTGGCAGATAAATATACAATATTTATTATCTACCCCAATGGTTAACTCGTCAATACCTAACAAACTAAAGTTACATAATAGTAAACTATTTTTCACTTCTTGCGGATTAAAAACAAATTCTTTATGCTTTAATGATAATTTGGTTAAGTTATTGCTTGGCAAACAAACAGCAAAATATCCATTATCTTGTAGCAGATTCCAAAGAGCTTTAAAATACTCTTCCAACTTATTAGTAAAGGATAAACTACAAAAGCTTAAAATTATGTCAAATTTATTTTCAGCTTTTTTATCAATGAACTCTTTTATGGAACAATTTAGGATCTGACTATAAATATTGCGGTTTGGATAGTAGATGCTTACCAGCTTATTCATAGTTGGTGAGCTTTCTACTCCCACCAAGTCAAAGCTGTCAGGAAAACGCTTTTTTATTTCATAGCCTATTAATCCTACGTTACTGCCCAAGTCTAACACCCTATAATGACTTGGCAGATTGGTAATTTTTTCTAGCACTCTATTAGCAAAGCTATAAGGGAGGTGCACTTTATCATTATGAAAGCTAGTAGTATAGCGCTCAGCGCATAATTCTCTACATTGCCGCCAAATCTCCTCGGGCATCTCGCTACACTGTGACCAATTTTCTAACAATGACTTAAGTTGCTGCGCTTCAACAGTAGAGACTTGTTGCAAATGGCTAATCGCTTGCTGGCATTTATTTTGCATAAAATAACACCACCCAAGCCAATAATTAGCAGTTTGATTACCTGGCGAAAAAAACTTCCCTACTAACTTAAATCTTATTATAGCATCGATAAAATTATGCTTTCTCAGGTGGTAAATGCCTAAATTAATATTAGTTTCGGTTAGATTGCTAAGCTTACGCTTAAAATCAATGACATACTCCCTAGCTACAATTAAGTTATTTTTATACCAATTAGGGAAATGTTTCAAACAATAATAAATAGATTTACAATGAGTTCTAGCTGCTGCAAAAATATTGTATACCATCTTACTGCCAAGCATAAAAACAAGCTATTGCATCCCGACTATTGTTTGATTTCGTATTTATATTCTCATATAATTTTATAACTATCAATCATTAACTAACCTTTTGTCATTGCATGCCCCTAATCTCAGAACGATTAAAATTAATTAAACCTTCTGCTACTCTAGCTATAACTCAGAAAGCAGCAGAGTTAAAGACCCGTGGAGTAAAAATAATTTCTCTCGCAGCAGGTGAGCCAGATTTTGATACTCCCAACAATATTAAAAATGCAGCTATAGATGGTATTCATAAAGGATATACTAAATATACCAATGTTGATGGAATGCCGGAGTTAAAAATTGCCATCCAAAAAAAATTTGAACGTGAAAATAGTCTAGAATATAATCAAGATGAGATAATAGTAAGCACCGGAGGCAAGCAGGTAATATACAACTTATTTATGGCTTCCTTAAATCCTGGTGATGAAGTGATTATCCCTGCTCCTTACTGGGTATCTTACCCTGATATAGTATTGCTTTCCGGCGGGACGCCGGTAGTTGTTAATTGCAACATGGAGCATAAATTTAAGTTAACCTCTTCGAAACTTGCCACTGCTATTACTCCAAAAACAAAATGGCTGATTATTAACTCACCAAGCAACCCAGCAGGCAGCGCCTATTCTCGTCAAGAGCTTGAGAGTCTTGCAGAGATATTAAGGGCGCATCCTAATATTTGCGTGCTGTCCGATGATATATATGAACATATAGTTTTTGGTGATTTTAAGTTTTCTAATCTTGCCCAAATAGCTCATGACTTAAAAGATAGAATATTTATTGTGAATGGAGTATCGAAGTCTTATTCAATGACTGGCTGGAGAATAGGCTACGGAGCAGGAGCGAAGATGCTTATTAAGGCAATGACTATACTTCAATCGCAAAGCACTTCTAACCCTTGTTCAATATCTCAAGTAGCAGCAATTGAAGCACTAAATGGTAGACAAGATTTTATTAAGGAAAATGCTAAAAATTTTGAGCAAAAACGAGATTTAGCCTTAGCAATTTTAAGTAAGGTGAAAGGTTTGGAATGTTACAAACCCGAAGGAGCTTTTTATTTATTTATAGAATGTCAAAAATTATTTGGCTATACCACCCCTAAAGGAGAAAAAATTAGCAATAGTGAGGATTTAGTCAGATACTTGCTTGAATATGGCAATGTTGCTACCGTTCACGGCTCTGCTTTTGGATTGGAAGGTTATCTACGCATTTCCTATGCGCTGTCAACAGAGCAATTACAGCAAGCTTGTCTTAATATTAAGGATGCTTGCAGTCAATTAATTAACTAAAATTACTGTAGATTTAAATGCAGCAGCGTAGCACCTTTAGCAATCTTAATCCTGAGATAAAACCCAAAAGCTGGTCAGAAGTATTTAAATGGAAGCTCTTATCTAAGCAACCAAAATGGCCTCAACTAGCACCACTAGAAAATAAAGTAATACCACCGAAGAAAGTTTCCTCTCCTGCGGAAATTTGTATAAGTTTTGTGGGACATGTAACATTCTTAATTCAAACTTGTTCATTTAATATCCTAACTGATCCAGTTTGGTCGGAAAGAGCCAGTCCTTTTTCTTTTATAGGACCAAAAAGAGTCACGCCTCCTGGAATAAAATGGGAGGATTTGCCGCCAATAGATTTGGTATTAGTCAGCCATAATCATTATGATCACCTTGATCTTAATACTATCAAGAAACTATGGCAACGCGATAAGCCCCATATTATCACTCCACTTAATAATGAAAAACTCTTGCAAAAGCATATAGTAGACATTCATACAACATCTTTAGACTGGGGACAAAAAGCAATTATTAATGATAATATCTCTATTCATCTAGAGACTGCTCAGCATTGGTCGGCGAGAAGCTTGTTTGATGTTAACAAAGCTCTATGGGGTACTTTTGTAATTGTAACTCCTATGGGCTCTTTATGCTTTATTGGCGACTCTGGCTATAATCCTACAATCTTTAAAGATATAGGCAGTAAATATGATATATTAGTGAGCTTGATTCCAATTGGTGCTTATGAACCAAGATGGTTTATGAAAGACGTTCATATGAATCCTGAAGAAGCAGTACTAACCCACCACGATTTACGATCAAAATATTCTATTGCCAGCCATTTCGAAACTTTCCCGCTTGCTGATGATCATTTTAAGCAAGCTTCTAATGAACTTGAGCAAGCAAGAAACAAATATTCTATTTCCCCTGAAACCTTTATCACTCCTAGGATTGGTCAAAGCTATTGGTTTATGCCGAGTAATAAAGAAAGAAAAAGAGTCTAAACTTAAAACTAAAAAAGCCAACTTATTTAAGTTGGCTTTTTAATCTTTATTTATGTATTTAAGAGAACTTTAGTAGCTCACAACGGTTACAGACCGGCGGTTTTGCTTCCAACCATCTTCGTTATTGCCAATAACTGCTGGTCTTTCCTTACCATAAGAAATAGTGCTTAGTCTGCGCGCCTCAATTCCTTGGTTTAGCAAGTATTTTTTCGCAGCTTCTGCTCTTCTTTCTCCTAGAGCTAAGTTGTATTCTCTAGTGCCACGCTCATCACAATGTCCTTCAACTACCACTGACATAGAAGGATGAGTCTTCAACCATTCTGCCTGCTTTTCAAGTTGAGTCTTGGAACTAGCAGAAAGACTAGAACTATCGTAATCAAAAAATACTCTATCGCCAACATTTCTCTCGAAATCTGAAATCAACGAAGCTTCAGAACTTGTACTTATGTTCCCGCTAGATTTTTTAGTAGAACTGCAGCCAGACAATACTAATAAACCAATAATCGCTATAGCAAGATTTTTAATCATAATAAACTCCTTAAATATTATATTTTTTAATAGTCGGCATTTAATAACTTTATACAAGCTTCTTAACGTAACCTATTTAGTTACTTATTAGTATAGCCTAAAGCCATCATCAGTTAAAGCTTAAATTTAAATTTATGGCTATTACTTTGCTAATTAAGCAACTGTAGTGAAAATACAACAAACTTGCTCGCATTTACTACACTATAAAGAAAAAAAATAATGAATTAATTAATAAAAACTTGTAGTAAATACTTGCAGATTGTCAAGATGGTACAAATCTAGAAAATGTAATGAAAATTCTTAATCTAATATTAACTACAAGACTAGGAGGAATAGAGCAAGTTTTCTTAGATTATAACGAAGCTCTAACTCAACAAGAGCAGATGGTAATATCAGTTACTCATAAAAATTCTCCTATTGCTTCACTTATTAGAACCCCTATCTATAAACTCGCCAATTTTTCTAAATATGATTTGTTGGCGTGGATAAGGCTAAAGCATATTGTAGTGAAAGAACAACCAAATATTATAATTGCTCACGGTAATCGAGCTTGCCATATAGCTAAAAAAGCTGCTAGTCATGTGCTAGTAGTAGGGATATGTCATAATTATAGTTTTGATTATATAAAAAATTGCGATTATATAATATCTGTGACTAATGACATGGCAAAAATATTGATTGACCGCGGATATATCAGCGCCAACATCTTTCATATTCCCAATATGATTAACACAGAAGTAAAACGGGAAGGTTCTATTGCGAAACCTCCTGTTATTCTTACTATTGGAACGATAGCAAGACTAGATAAAATAAAAGGAGTAGAAGTTTTAATAACAGCTTTGCATATTTTAAAACAGGAAGGAATTACTTTAAAAGCCAAAATTGCCGGTGATGGCAAGGAACGCCAAAATATTCAAGCTTTGATACGCCGCTATAATCTAGAGAGTGAGATAGAGATGCTTGGATGGATTACAGACAAGAGTAGTTTTTACAATAGCATTGATGTACTTTGTATGCCATCTTTAGTAGAACCTTTTGGATTAGTTATTTTAGAAGCTTTTGCCTATGGCAAACCAATAATAATGAGTAATTTACCTGGTCCAACAGAAATTGCCAGGGCTGACATTGAAGCTTTAACCTTTGCGGCGGGAGATGCAGCATCCTTAGCTTCTACTTTAAAAAAATTATTAAAAAACACCGATCTAGCTAAACTACTAGTAAAAAATAGTCAGCAAAGACTTGAAAACTATAGTATTAAACAGGTTAGTAAACAGCTAACTTACACTTTAATTAAATGCTATGAAGAGAAACTAAAGAAATAAGGACATTTTGAGTAAAATAGTAGCAATTATATGTTATCAAAACTAGGAATTATCGCAGGCGGGGGGGTGCTGCCTGTTGAGGTGGCGCACACCCATATAAAGCGTGGAGGGCAATGCTACATTGCTGTTTTAGAAGAAGAGGTGCATCCTGATCTATTAGAAAGCAATTTTGAATGTCAGTCATTTCCGCTAGGGAGCGTAGGGGGAGTTATTAGATATTTTAAGCAACATGGAGTAAAGAATATTGTCCTAGCAGGAAAAATTAGCCGCCCCAACTTTAAATCTATTAAAGGGCTAGATTTTGCTGGGTCACAGCTAATGGCGAAGATTGTTAAAGAGAGATTTTTAGGAGATGATAAGATACTTAGAGCTGTTATGGAGTTTTTTGAAGAAAATGGTTTTACCAT
>CAZMMN010000003.1:7454-23908 GCA_964567405.1 uncultured Rickettsiaceae bacterium
GCGCCTGACAGCATTTTATCAGCCGCCACTAGCCATGCACCATCTCTCCTAATAACATCCACTGCTCCTTCCGCACAAGATGAAATCGACGCTGAGTTTGGCTTTACGGTCATTAAAAGTTTAGGAAATATGGATGTTGGACAGGCAGTAATAGTTCAAAATGGATATGTTCTAGGCATTGAAGCTGCGGAGGGGACGGATAATTTAATTATTAGATGCGCCGCGTTACGTCGCGAGCCTACAGGTGGAACTCTAGTTAAAGCACTTAAAAACAGTCAAGACGTTAGGATAGATTTACCAACCATTGGACTCCAAACGATTCATCACCTCATCAACTTTAGTTATAATGGCATTGCAATTCAACAAGATAGAGTGATAATAGTAGAAGAAAAAAATGCTATTAGTCTTGCTAATCAATATAATATTTTTATAAAAAAATATGTACTAAAATGATTGGAGTGGGAGTTACTGGCAGCTTTGCATCAGGTAAAAGCTTTTTGCTTAATTATCTTGCAAAACAAGGGTTAAAAGTTTTTTCTGCCGATGAGTGTGTTAAAGAATTATATCAACAGCCACGAATTCAACAAAAAATACTAAATTTACTGCCAGCTCTGAAAACATTTAATAAAATAAAAATAGCAGGATTAATCTATAGTGATGATAAAGCGAGAAATATACTAGAGGGCTTTATTCACCCTCTTGTATTAAATGAGCTTGCGGCGTTTAAACAGCACCATCAGCAAGAAAAATATATTTTTGCCGAAATTGCTTTGCTGTTTGAAGCTGGTTTTGATAAATATTTCGATTTTATAGTAACTACTGTTTGTCGTGAAGAATCAAGATTAAGAAGGGCGCAAGAAAGAGAAAACTTTAATCAGGGAATTTATAATAAAATACAACAGCTACAACTACCTCCTAACGAAAAAGCTTTAAAGGCAGACTTTATTATAAACACTGACGTTAGTTTGGAAGAACTAGATCAACAAGTTAATAACCTAATTAAAAGGATAAAATGAAAGAAGTAATTCTAGATATTGAAACTACTGGTCTAAGTCCTCAAGAAGGACATAGAATTGTAGAAATTGCTGCACTAGAGATGAAAAACAAAGCATTAACCGGTAAAAAGTTTCATTTTTATGTTAACCCTGAGCGTAATATACCAGAAGAAGCATATAGAATTCATGGAATTTCCAGTGAATTTTTAAAAAACAAACCACTTTTTCGCGACATTGCAGATGAGTTGTTAGAGTTTATTGGGAGTAGCGCTCTTGTCATTCATAATGCGGTATTTGACATTAGTTTCATTAATCATGAACTATCTTTATTAAAGAAACCCTCAATAGAACTTACTAGAGCTATTGATACGCTAATCATTGCCCGGAAAATGTTTCCTGGTATGAGAACTAACCTTGATGCTTTATGTAAGAGGTTTGGAATTGACAATTCTTTTCGACAATTTCACGGCGCCCTCAAGGATACAGTCCTGCTAGCGGAAGTTTATGTAGAACTTAGTGGTGGCAGGCAAGCAAAGTTTAATATTGACACCAGATCCATGCCCCAAATACTGGCTAATAAAAATCAAGTGAGTAATAGTAGTAATAGAACACCAATAATAAGACCTACTAAAGAAGAACTTAAAAATCATAAAGAGTTTTTAGCCTCCATAATGGCAGTAGGTTGGATGAATTAATGATGAAAGAAATAGCAATTAGAAAAGAAGATCTGCGCCAGAAAATTCTGCAAAAAAGACAAAACTGGGACGAAGCCTTATATAAAGAGGCAAATGTTATCATCTGTCAAAGCATTATCGATTTATTTTCTTTACGCTTGGCAAGTATGGATAATATTGGTCTTTACTGGCCCTTAAAAGGTGAACCGGATTTGCTAAAAATTGCTATTTTAAGTAAAAACCCTGTTGCTTTGCCAAAGATTGTAAATCGTGAAATGATTTTTGTCCGATATAATGCTGGCAGTCCAATTGAAGAAAGTAGTTTTCCTAATTTATATCAACCACAACAAACAATTGAGATAATACCTAAATGGATAATTGTTCCCGCTCTTGCTTTTAGCTTGCAAGGTTATAGGTTAGGCTTTGGGTTTGGCTATTATGACAGATACATGGCTAAATTAAATAGAGAGACTCGCCCAATATGCATAGGCACATGTTTCCATGACAATTTGCTTGAAAATTTGCCTTTTACTGAGCAGGACTGCAAGCATGATTATATAATAACCGATAAGATTATAATAAATCTATCATGACTTTTACTGTGTTTGATATAATTATATTTATCATTTTGACTATCTACTCAGTAATTGGAGTATATAAGGGACTAGTAAAAAGCCTCCTAAGCTTTTTTGCATTTATTGCCGCTATTATTTCTGCTTATTTTTTATTTCCCTTAATCGAACAACTATTAATAGAATATTTTCTTCTTAGCAATGAAATGGCTATTTCTATATTAGCAAGCATAGTTGCTTATTTTCCTTGTTTAATTGTTGCTAACTTTATTAGTGCCAAACTGTATACAATTATTAAGGGGTTGATCAACAACTTAGCAGATAGAGTTTTAGGGCTTTTGGCTGGTTTTATGAAAGGCGGGCTAGTATGTTTAGCATTATTTATATTTACTGCTACTATAACCACAGGGAATTATATTCAAGCAGATACTTTATACGATATTACCAGGGACGCTACGAATGACAAATATCCAAATTGGTTAAGAAATTCCTATACTTGCTCATATTTAGATAAATTTAGTAGAAATGTTATTTTACTCTTTTCTGAAGACTCTCTCCGATCTATTAAATTACCTACTATCCCAACAGTAAAAGAATCAATAGAGCTAGATAAAAACCCTCAACCAAATAAAGACTCAATCATAGTAAATGAGCCAATAGTTGATGAAGAACTAGCGAAGGAATTAAAAGAAATGATAAAGTAAGCGATTTTATTACTACTCAAACGGCTTTACTATTACCATAATAATAGCAGTAACCATAAAAATGGTGGGTACTTCGTTTATAACGCGGTAAAATTTTTCTGAATGTTTATTTTTGCCAGCGGCAAAATCTTTTCTCCAGCTTGCAAGATAGCCGTGCATTATAGTTAAGCCAGCTACTGCCATCATTTTTATATAAAACCATAAGCCTAGGGCGCTCCATCCATAAAAATGAGCATTTATAAGACCAAAAATATAAGTAAAGATCATGGCTGGATTCATGATTATTCTTAGCAATCTGTATTCCATTAATTGAAATATTCTATCCGATTCAGAATCTGTTTTTATTCTAGTATGATAGACATAGAGCCTTGGTAAGTACAATAAGCCTATCATCCAACATATTGCCGATATTAAATGAAAGGCTTTGAACCAATAATAATAGTTAGCCATTGCTATTTCTGCTTTCTAATTTTATTATTTGCTTCTTCTATGAGTTAAAAATGCATTTGCTAAAGTTTTGAGGACATATTCGGGTGGCAGCGATAGTTGTATTAGTTGTCTCTATTACCAGTCTACTCAAGGCATCAATAAAGTGCTCGTTGATGCTAAGCGCAGGAACTCTTATATATTCTACCGAGTATTTGCTTGCGATTTTACCATATTCTATGTCTAGCTCAACTAACGTCTCCACATGTTCTGATACAAAGCTTATAGGAACTATAATTAGTGCTTTTCCCTCACTAGCAGCAAGCTGTATTTCTTCCTCTGTATTAGGTTGCAGCCACTTTAACGGACCAACCCGACTTTGATAAGTTAGCTTATAGTCTAAATTGCTAATTTGTAATTTTTCAACTACTTCTTTTACTGTTTGTTGCACTTGCCATTGGTATGGATCACCCGCTTTTATTGTTTTAAGAGGCAGGCCGTGAGCAGAAAATAAAAGGCGGAAATTTTCGCTCTTTAATTTTGTTAGAGAATTGGAAATTAAGTGCACATGTCCATTTATCAAACCACTCACTGTAGGATAGCAGCATATCTGTTTAACCTTAATATTTTTCTTATGCTTGTTTAAAGCAGCGATAAAGTCATTTATCGATGAACCAGTAGTAGTGGTAGAAAATTGAGGATATAAAGGAAGTAACAATATTTCAGATGGGTTATATTGGATAATCTCAGCTACCGCTTCTCCTGCCATTGGATGCCAATGTCTCATACATATAAATACCTTTAAATTAGCGTCCAAAACTTGTGTTAGCCTATCTGTCAAAGCTTCTTGCTGTTTCTTGGTTTCTACAAGAATAGGAGACTTGTTACCAGTATGGGAATATATATTTTTAGCTGTCTTTGCTCTTAAGTTAGAGATTAATTTTGCGATTAGCCATCGCCATGGGTTTGGCAGGTCGATAATATGTTTATCGTAAAATAGGTTAAATAAAAAGCTTTTAATCGCCTTCGGACTATCTGGTCCTCCAAGATTAAACAAAACAACGGCTATTTTTTTATCTTTTTGCTTGTCTAACATATTCAACCAAAAATTCTATATTTTTAACTGGCGTATTGGGCAACACCCCGTGTCCTAAGTTAAAAATAAAATTCTCGCTCCCGAGATTTAATATGATTTCATCAACTTTGGTCGCAATTACTTTTTCCTCAGTAAGTAATGTTACTGGATCAAGATTACCCTGCACTAAAATCTTTTCCTGCCATTTCTTCATTGCAGATACTGGTACAAATTGGTCAACCCCTATTCCATCTATTCCTGTTTCTTCTATGTATTTTTCGTATAATAGCCCTGATCCACGGGGAAAGCCTATTATTGGCACATTTGGAAACTGTTTCTTTACGTATGAAACTATTTTTTTAGTAGGTGCGATTACATATTTATTATATTCAGCAGCGCTTAAGCTTCCAGCATGCGATTCAAATATTTGTAGCATATTACTTCCAGCCCTCGCTTGGTTGAACAAATGAATAGCTGTTTTGTCAGCAATAAAATCTATTAATTCATTAGCTAATCTCTCATTTTCATAAATAAATTTTTTACTTATTAAAAAATCATGCTTGCCTTTGCCTTCAAGCATATAACTAACTACTGTCCAAGCACCTCCTACAAAGCCTATTAAACAAGTTTCAGGCGATAGGGCTGCTCTTACTTTGCTTATTATTTCGTATACTTGTCCTATCTTTCTTGGGTCAGTGCTTTTTTGCAGTAGTTTCAAGTCTTCTTTAGTTTTAAATTGCCTAAGAGATGGACCTGTCCCCTCTTGAAAACTTACTTCCCATCCTAAACTGTCTGGCAATACTAAAATATCGGAAAAGACAATGGCAGCATCAAAGTTAAATCTCTCAATAGGCTGTAGGGTTATTTCTGTTGCTTTATCTATATTATAGCATAGATCGAGAAAACTGGTAAAGTTTTTACGAATAGACATATATTCGGGTAGGTATCTTCCAGCTTGACGCATTAGCCAGATAGGAATAGTTCCTACATTTTTTTTCTGAAAAGTTTTTATGATTGTGTTCATCTACTTACTAATATACTTATATTTTTTATTTGAAGATGTAGACATAAAAATTTTGTAGATAATGAGTTATTCACCAACTTATCCATAAATCTTATTAGAAGCAATTGCAATATTTATCAGCTAAACAAAGAAATTATTTTGTTATCCACCTATAAAATTATACTGTGAATAAATATGTGAATGACTGAGTAAATATTAAGGATAACTAATGCTAACCGAATATTTTGATAAATATACACAATATTATCCACATCCCCTCTTCTTCATAAAAAATGTTGGTAGAATCCTTTGTTTAAAGGTCTTTCAGTGATATATAACAATGAGTAATATTCCAGTGAATTTTTAGAAAATATCCACAACTATATGTGAAAATATATTAAAGCTAAATTAACTACAGACAAAGAAATAAATAGTTATATAATAATGCTAATCTATTTGTCAGGCCCCCGTGGTGGAATGGTAGACACGGCAGACTCAAAATCTGCAGCTGTAACAGGCGTGCTGGTTCAAGTCCGGTCGGGGGTACCAACGGAACAAACTAAATGCTTCTTATTTATAGATTTTAATCATGTAATATTTTCCTTGTTTTGGTCACTATCATCGTTACTTTCATTGTCTTGCCCTGCTCCAATCGCATATACACATAGATCTTCCACTAAAACATTGTTTTTATTAGCTAAGTTTTGAAGCTTAGTTATAGCTTCCATAATTTCAGGGGGAATGGATCCTCCTCGTTGTTTTGCTAGCCAATCAGCTTGAAAATGTAAGGGGTGATGATTGTCTTCAGGTCGTCCAATATAAATAGAGAAAGGGCTTAATTGCCCTCCAAAGTCACAATTAACAGTAAATTTTTTCATAAGAATAATCTAAAAAATTATTTACTTAATTAAACTAGCACTAATAAGATTAACTATCAAATCTTTATAAACTTGGTCAATAATTATCTGTTGGTCTGTTACCTTATTTGAAATACCAACAACTTATGATGTTAGTTTACTTTTAATCTTATCTGCAATCTGGTAGTTAGAAGCAATAAACCTATTATTCATATTTTCGCTGATAGTACCTCCAGATTCGATGATCATAGTGTTAAAGCAATGTGATAAAGTTACATCTACTGAAGAAAGAAATATAGCGTCAACTTTACTTGTTGCTAGTAATGCACAGGCGTAGCTATGACAGCCGAAGTTTCTAATTTCTTTAAATAATTTTACGTTATTATCTATTGCATCTGCAGCAATAACTGCATTTTCTATATCTCTACAATTTGCTACTCGTAGTCTTATTGCCTTTTCATTAAAGCTACTTTTTTGCAGCCAAGCGCCGCTTCCTTTCTCAGCGTAGTAAATTTCATATAAAGCAGGAAAGTTTATAATGCAGTGGGTTGGGGTAAATGTGTGGTTTACTTTTTTAAAGTAAGTGATTACTAACGCAAAGAAGGGTAGGCTTCTGCTAAAGTTTGTTAAGGAATCAATGGGTTCTACTAATATTGCAGTGTCGTGGTCAATTAATGGGTTAAATTCTTCACCAGCAAAGAATAAATTTGCAGTATGTTTTTGCAATTCTTCTTTTAGAATCTCTTTGGTGCGTAGATAAGATTTATTGCAGAATAAGCTAATACTATTTTTTTGCCCTGAGCTTTGCAGCATTTCTAACTCAAAAAAATCGCGCTGCAGCAACTTTACTGCTTTTCTAGTTGTATTGATGAGGAAATTAGTAATTGGTTGCATCGGTTAAATGTTCCGAATATAAGATATTAAAAATTTAGCTAGAATAGTACAATTAATTTTAAGATTACAGTAGAAAAACATATTTGTACTCAACCAATTGCTTCTGACTAAAAAATATGCATAAAATAAAGAGCAATGAGCTAAGAGTTGCATTTAAAAGCTGCTAGTAGTATATTAATTGCTACTATTTTTTAAATTTTCAGTTATGTACGATAAAGATAATGTCTTTGCTAGGATCTTGCGCTGCGAACTGCCAGCTACCAAAGTCTATGAAGATGACAAAATCCTGGCGTTTCATGATCGCTTTCCCGTAGCTCCAGTGCATGTTGTAGTTGTTCCTAAAGAAGAATATGTGGACTATGTGGAGTTTATTAATAAAGCTTCCCCGGAAGAGATCTATCATTTTTTTAAAAAAATTAGTGAGATTGCCGACAAATTAGGACTTAGCGTCGATGGGTACCGCTTGATTACCAATAAAGGTATTCGCTCTGGTCAAAGTATTTTCCATTTTCATATGCACATTATTGGCGGTAGTAAATTAGAGGGACTAATTGGTTAAAATGGCAAAAAAACAGTACAATGTAGCTATTATTGGAGCTACTGGCAATGTAGGACGTGAGGTATTAAATATTTTAGCTGAGCGTAAATTTCCAATAAATAAGGTTTATGCAGCTGCTTCCTCGCAGTCAGCAGGTAAAGAGTTAAGCTTTGGGCAGGATATAATAAAAGCGGTCGCGCTTGATAATTTAAATTTTAGTGAAATTGATATCGCCTTTTTTTGTGCTAGTTCTGAGGTTTCTAAGAAATATGCTGAGAAAGCGGCGGCAAATAATTGCATCGTTATTGATAAGTCTTCTTTTTTTCGGCTTGATCCTGAGGTGCCCTTAATAGTGCCAGAAGTCAATCTAGCAAGTTTAAAGGCTTATAAAACTAAAAATATTATCGCCAGTCCTAATTGCTGTACTATTCCTTTAGTTCTAGTTTTAAAGCCGCTAGACAATTTTGTGAGAATTAAAAGAGTAATTGTCTCAACATATCAGTCAACCTCTGGAGCAGGTAAAGCGGCTATGGATGAGTTATATAAGCAGACTAAGGCTAAATATGCTTTTGTAGATATGCAGCCTGTAGTTTTTCCCAAACAAATAGCCTTTAATTTATTTCCGCATATAGGTAATTTTAATAATGATGGTTCCACTGAGGAAGAATTAAAGATTGAGAAAGAATGGCAAAAGATTATCGGTGCTTCTGCACAGTGTAGTGTTACCTGCGTTAGAGTACCAGTATTTATAGGGCACTGCTTAAGTGTAAATGTGGAGTTTACAGAGGAGGTTACTATCAAAGAAGTAGAGAAAGTACTTTTAGAAAGTAGCGGCATTAAGGTAGCTGAAACTTATGCTACACCGCTAGAAGTGGTAGGGGAGGACTTAGTATATGTTTCACGAATTAGAAAAGATAACAGCCTTAACTCTGCAATAAATTTATGGATTACTGCCGATAATACAAGAAAGGGGGCAGCGTTAAATTCTGTGCAAATTGCGCAAGAATTAATAAAATTGCTATAATTTTAATGTCTTATCAGTTAAACAAAGCGGTTGCCTACATCAAAGCAGGCAAAATAGTCGCTTTTCCTACGGAAACTGTTTATGGGCTTGGTGCGGATGCTACTAACGAAATTGCTTGTCAAAGAATCTTTTCTCTTAAAAAACGCCCTCTCTCAAATCCTTTAATTATTCATGTAGCAAGCCTAGAGCAAGCAGAAAGAATAGGTGATTTTAGTGAGGATGCGTATAAGCTTGGCTCTCTTTGGCCAGGTCCTTTAACTATTGTTACTACTTTAAAAGATAAAAAATCAATAGCTAATTGCGCTTTAGCCAACTTACCAACAGTTGCCTTACGTGTATCTTCTCATCCTCTTGCCCTTGCCTTAATTAATGAAGCTGCTTGCCCAATAGCTGCGCCAAGTGCTAATCCTTCTGGATATGTTAGCGCAACCTTGTATGAGCATGTGCTGGAGCATTTCGCCAGCCAGGATATTATAGCTCTAAAGGCAGAGGACGGATGCGTATATGGTTTAGAGTCTACTATCGTTGATGTTACTTCTAATATTCCTGTTATTCTTAGATATGGATTTATAGGAGTAGAGCTAATAGAGGCAATAGTTGGAAAAAAAGTAGGGAGCGCTGCTAATATCCATACAATAAGAGCGCCAGGAATGCTTACTAAGCATTATTCGACCAAGATTGCGATTAGATTAAATGCTATTCACCTTCAAATAGATGAAATAGGGCTTAACTTTGGTGAAAGCAAATTACTTGGTAACTATAGTCTAAATTTAAGTGAAAAGGGGGATCTAGCGCAAGCAGCCAGCAATCTATATGCGATGCTTAGGCAGCTTGATAAATATGCGGAAAATAATAGTTCAATTATAGGTATCGCAGTGGCTCCTATACCTCTTTGCAGCTCTTTAGGGATTGCAATTAACGATAGGCTAAAAAGAGCAGCAGCTTAATTAAGCAAGCTTATTGATTCTTTAATTTTAATATTTGCGCGCGGTAATCATGGCTATTAAAAATAAAGCTGCCACAGACCAGTATATCGCTGCCTGCCTTAATACATTCTTGAGCTGTTAATTGGTTTATGCCTCCATCTACCGCAATTAAAATTTTCTTCTTATAATTTTTTACTTTTTCTGCCACTATTCTTACTTTTTCTAGTTGGCTAGCAATGAATGTTTGTCCGGCAAATCCTGGATTTACTGTCATAATTAAAATAACATCTATCTTATCCATTACATAATCCAACAGTGAAGGAGAGCTGGCGGGCATAAGGGAAACGCCAGCCTTAACGCCGTACTTAGTAATAAGGTCTAAGGTGCGATCAAGATGAATAGTGGTTTCGGGATGAATGGTAATAATATCTGCTCCGGCTTGTATATAATCTATAATAGCCAATTCTGGTCGTTGAATCATTAAATGCACATCAAATACTAATTTGCTATGTTTCCTCAAAGACTTTATTACAGGAGCTCCTATGGATATATTGGGTACAAAATTTCCGTCCATAACGTCAATATGAAGCATATCTATATTAGAACTCTCAAGTTTTTGGAGATCTTGTTGTAAGTTAGCGAAATCAGCGGATAATATTGAAGCTGAAATTTTAACCATTCTTTCTTCTCATCTTAAGAGCCATAACATAACTTATAATTTTGGCAACTGTCTCATAGTGTTCAATTGGGATTTCTTGATTTATAGATACGCTTTTATAGATGCTTCTAGCTAGCGGCGGATTTTCTACGATTGGGATGTCATGCTCCTCCCCTATCTCTTTAATGCGCTGGGCAATTAAATCAAGTCCTTTGGCTATTAATATAGGAGCCTGCATTTTTCCTTGCTCATACTGCAAAGCTACTGCATAGTGCTCTGGGTTGGTAATTATTACAGTTGCTTTAGGTACTGTTTGTTTGATTCGTTTCTGGGCTTGCTCTCTTCTGAGGCTCTTAATCTTTTTCTTAACTTCAGGATTACCTTCTGTTTGCTTATATTCTTCTTTTTGCTCTTGTTTAGTCATTCTCAAAGAAGAATAATGCTTAAAGCGCTGATAGGCATAGTCTCCTATAGCAATAAAGGCTACAATGATGCATACGCAAATTAATATATGATTAACCATAGACTGCAGCTGCCCTAATATTCCTGCTAAAGCAAGATTTTGATATTGAGCTAGTTCTTTAACATCTGCGTTAATTATCAAATATAAAAAAATACCTACCACTGAAACTTTAAATAAGCCTTTAAGGAACTCCATTAAGCTCCTAGTAGAGAATAATCTATTAAAGCCTTCTATTAGTGAAATGCGAGAGAGCTGTGGTTGCAACTGCTCAAATGCAAATACGAATTCTCCATGCTGGATATAAGAAGAAAGAAAAGATACGGTAACTACTACCACTAGAAGAGGGCTTAGATATAAGAGAAATTTATTGCAAATTTTTTTTAGCACCAATCCTACCATTGATTGATCTAAAGAAATATTACCAGAGTTTTGTATAAAAAACTCTAGGCTGGCAACTGATAAATTAAGAGTATAAGGAATTATCCAAATCATAACCAGAGTTAAGAAAAAAAGCATTATGAAGTTGTTTACTTCTTTGGAGTTTACTACTTGTCCTTTTTCGAGCGCCTCTTCTAGCTTCTTCTCCGAGGGTTCTTCGGTCTTGGATTCTGGATCTTCGCTTTCAGCCATTGCGTATAAATTATTTTTGCCGAGATGAGTGATTAAATTATAGCATGAATGTAAGAGCTACAAAGATTGTTGTCAATTATTTATTAAATCTATAAAATAAAAGATAGTAATTCAATTATGGCAGTTAGTTAAAACTTTTTATGATAATAGTAGAAGTTGCAACCATTTATAAAAAATGGGGTCTCCATAAAACAATTAATAAAACTTTTATTAAAAAAGTTAGCCAGAACATATTGGGACGATTTGATCACTTAAATCTGCTCAAATACTGGCATTTGTCAGTTTTATTCACCGATGATGATTATATGCTAAGATTAAATAATAAATATAGAGGAAAAACTAAGGCTACTAATGTACTTGCTTTTCCTGATCTGAGAGTAGATGCTAATAATATTCAGGAATTTAGCGCTGTACTTAATAATGACCAATCTCTAGGTGATCTTGCTTTTGGCTATCAAACTATTAGCCAAGAAGCAATAGAGCAAAATAAAACTTTTGAAGCTCATTTTACTCATCTGCTGGTGCATGGGCTTTTACACCTAATAGGGTTCGATCACCAGACTGATGAAGAGGCAGCAAAAATGGAAAATTTAGAAATACTTATTCTGAATGATTTTCGCATTTCTTCGCCTTATTAATTAGGATATAAAATATGCCCAGATCTTCGAAAAAAGCCTCGTTGTCAAGTAAGAGTTCTTGCAAAATATTACGTAACAGTTTGCCTAACGCTTGCCCAAAGCATTTTATTTTAAAAATTTTTCAAAAGCTTAAAAATATTTTTAAAAAATTAATTAGCCCTCCGCGGAAATTAACCCTGCAGGAGAAGAGCATATTAAATAATTTTTTACAATTTGCCGGTAAAACCGTAGAAGACGTGATGATACCACGCTCGGACATAACCGCAGTAACAAAAAATGTAACATTGGAAGAACTTAAAGAAGTATTAATCAAATTTCCGCATACTAGAATTTTAGTATACGAAGATAATTTAGATAATATTATAGGCTTCATACATATTAAAGATATATTTAAGATTATTGCTCATAAACAAGATTTTAAAATTCAAAAAGTTATAAGAAAGCCTATTATTGCCACACCCTCAATGAAGCTTATTACGCTGCTGACTGAAATGCAAACAAAGCGTACCCATATTGCTATTGTAGTGGATGAATATGGAGGTACCGATGGGATTACTACCATTGAAAATATTATGGAAGAAATTTTTGGCAGCATAGAAGATGAGCACGATGAACATCTAGGCTCCAATAACTATAAGGTGCTAAGCCCTAATACTATTTTAGCAAGCAGTCGGGTAAAAGTTGAAGAGCTAGAAGAACTGCTGGGGGTGACATTAAAAAACCCTAATGACGAATGTGAAACAATAAGTGGATTAATACTGGCAAAAACTGGAAATGTTCCTATCATTGGTACGAAAATAAATATTACCGAGGAAGTAGAAGCTGAGGTGATTGATGCTAACCCCAGAACACTAAAGCTTGTCAAACTCACTTTAAAAAATGTTCAGTATTTTTCTTGAGAAGCTGCGGTTGCAAAATTATCGTAACTTCTCTCAATTGGAAATTAAAAGCCACAATAATAAAATATTGATTATTGGTGAAAATGGCAGCGGTAAGACAAATATTTTGGAAGCGATTTCTTTGCTTTTTCCGGGGCGAGGACTTAGAAATACTAAATTAGATGAAATTTGCAGGTTAGGCACCGCTAATTGGTCTAGCACCGCATTACTTAACAGCAAAATAGGGTTTGCGGAAATCTATACTAGCTTTGAAGCCGGTCAATCTAAGCGTCTAATTACCTTTAACGGCGCTAAAATTGCTAGTAGTGAGTTAAGTAACTTATCAAGTATTGTTTGGCTTACTCCTCAAATGGATGGTATTTTCCTAGAAGCACCCAGCATTAGATTGAAATTTTTTGATAGGATAGTTTACAACTTCATTAATAATCATGCCGCAATTGTTAATAAGTATAACTATTATTTACATGAGCGCATTAAAATTCTCCAACATGAAGCCGCAGATAATAATTGGTTAAATATAATTGAAGAAAAGATAGCGGATGCTTCAATGATCATAGCTAGCAACCGCATATCTGCGATAAACAGTTTGCAGCCAGAATTAGCTAAGCTTACTCATCCTTTTCCTCAAGGGGAGCTGTTAATCAGTGGTAGTATAGAAGAAAAATTATTGTCAAAGATAGAAGTGCCGCAGATAATTGAGTTTGTTAAAGCGCAACTAAAGCTTAACCGCATCAGTGATAGGAGCGCAAAAAGAACTGGCTTTGGCATACATAAAAGCGATTTTGTAGTGATTAATGCAGCGAAAAATATACGGGCTAAGTTTTGCTCAACAGGGGAGCAAAAGGCGATGCTAATTAGCTTAGTTCTTGCACAGGTTAATAGTTTGACGCAAGAGACGCAAACTTCTCCTATTTTATTATTAGACGAAATTTTTGCCCATTTAGATAACGAAAGGAAGCAATATTTAATTAACTTTTTTTCTGTTCTCAACTCACAAATATGGATCACCTCTACCGATTGTAAAGGCATAGAAAGCCTAGCAGACAAAGCTCAGGTTATTTCTTTGTAGCTATAACTTTTAGCAAAATTTATTGTAAGAATAATAAGGAGCTGTTAATATATAAGTCATCCAGTTAAATTAGCATACTTGACAAATGGGTGATTACGAATTCTCCGCTCTCGCTGAGAGCACTCTGCTATTCATTGCCGATACTATTGAGGCGCAAGACCCACAAGGACGCATTGACGTAGATTTTCATAGCGATATATTAAACTTAACTACAAAGGAGGGGGTTTTTGTTATTAACAAACATACAGCAGCCAAGGAAATTTGGCTAGCTTCTCCTCGCAGCGGTCCTCATCATTTTTCTTATGTGGCAGGCACATGGCTATCCAAAGGAAATGTTAATTTATTTAATGTTCTCCAAGCGGAGTTAGAAATTACTTTTAACATTTTCAATGACTATAAATAACATCCGGCATCTTCTAAAACATTTAAAAGCTTATAAGCGAGATCTAGGCATTGTACTACTATCGATATTTGGCGTATCTGGTGCTCTATTAGCGTTAGGCTACGCTGTTAGAAAATTAGTAGATAACGCGCTGCGGGACAATCAACTAGCTGCTATAAATCATTATGTGTTATTAATTTGCTTAGGAATAGTTATTTTCGGTGTGAGCAGCTTTTTCCGCTCTTACCTTATCAATAAGGTTACTGAACAGATTATTAACAAAATTAGAACTGATGCTTATCAAGGATTATTGCATCTAGAAATTTTTCATTTTGAAGAACTAAAGATTAGTGAGATTATCTCATGCCTTACCGCTGATTTAGAGTTAATATCTAAGCTAATAATAGATTTGTTGTCCTCCTTTATTCGTAATTCAGTTATGTTAATGGGGAGCATTGCTTTAATGTTTGTCCAAAGCTACAAGCTTTCCTTGATTGTGACATTTATTATTCCTTTGTGGTTGCTGCCCTTGCTAAAGCTTAGCAAATATGTCAGAACGTTAACCGCTAAATCAAGGCAAGCGCAAGATCTAATTACTGCAGATCTAGAAGAGACTTTTGCCAATATTCGAACAGTTTATTCTTTTAACCAGCAAAATAATAAAATAGCGGCTTTTCACAAGCAAACTACTTTATATCTTGATATTAGCTCTAAAAGACTAAGAGTACGTTGCTTGTTTTTTTCTTTAGCAATCACTCTTATTTTGTTCTCTATTACTATAGTCGTTTGGGTTGGTAGCAGCGACATAATTAATAGCAATATTTCAGCAGGACAGTTGATTTCTTTCGTCTATTATTCTGTAATAGCAGGCTTTAGTGCTGGCGGTTTAGCTGAGCTAGCCAGTGAAATCCACAAGCCTCTTATAGCTTTAGCAAGAGTTTACTCATTATCTGGGGCTGCCACGAGCTTGCTCAGCAATACTTCATCTTCCTCTGTTAAGATGACCACTCCCTCTTTTTTTCGTCTTGCTAGTCCTTTATCCTTAGAATTTCAAAATGTAGATTTTTCCTACCCAGCTCGACCGTCTTTTAAGGTTCTTGACAACATCTCAATCAAGATATTAAGCAATAAATTTATAGCTATTGTGGGTCGTTCTGGTTCAGGCAAAAGCACTCTAATACAATTGCTGCTAAAATTTTATTGCCCTAATAGGGGTGGTGTCAGGATCAATAATCAAGATATATCTACCTTAAATACTAAGGAATTACGCAAATTATTTGGCTACGCGGCGCAGGAAGCAAGTATTTTCTCGGGAACTATAAGGTCAAATCTTGCTATATCAAACCCAGACGCAAAAGAGGAGGAAATAAACCATATTGCTAAGCTAACAGGGATAATGGATTTTGCTAGTAAGTTTAAAGACGGGATAGATAGTAAGGTAGGCGAAAAAGGACTGCGTTTGTCTGGCGGACAGAAGCAGCGACTTGCCATAGCTAGAGCCCTTCTATGTCGCCCTGAGTTTTTACGATTAGATGAGGCAACCAGCAACTTAGATAGCGAAGGCGAACAACGCTTGCTTATCGCATTGCGACAGTTAATGCAAGGCAAAACTATTATTGTAATTACCCATCGTCTTGCAAGCGTAGAAAAAGCGGATGAGATTTTCGTAATTGAGAAAGGTAAATTGGAAGCAAGTGGATCTCACTCAGAATTACTACAAAAATCAGAAATTTATAGATTACTTTGCGCAGAGCAAAAATATACTGCGAGTAAGTAATGAATTGAGGCACTCAGCTTTACTTGAGAAATATGGTGACCCCTACGGGATTCGAACCCGTGTTTTCACCGTGAAAGGGTAACGTCCTAACCACTAGACGAAGGGGCCGATAAAATTTTTATAGTATAAGGGTAAGTTTATACATGATATTGATGATTTTGCAAGCCCTTTTAGTGAATTTCTCTGCTCTTCTTCACTCATGTTACGCAGTAGATGCAATATCTACGCACTAACACAGTACTTTAGTATT
>CAZMMN010000004.1:0-23855 GCA_964567405.1 uncultured Rickettsiaceae bacterium
ACTGAGGTTAACTTAATTATTTTGGCGCTCACTTTGTTGTTTTTACTTACTTTTTTTTGCCCATGCTCTGTGCAATCATCCTTTTCTGCTTCTTTAGCGCTAAAATCTTCGATATTTTTCTGCAGCGTCAATCCAGTATTGATAGTAAGTTTAATATTTGGGGCCATAAAACTGTGGATTAAGCTGAAGGGTACCTCAATAGTTTCGTACACACCATCAAAGCTCATTCTTACTGAAAATTGATGCTCATTAACCTTGAGATTTTCAAATTGATGTTGAAATACGATAGTAATTTCTTGTGGATAACGCTCTTTGATCTTGGTAGGTAACTTGACTGCTTTATGATTAGTGTAAAAAGAAACGTAGCAATAATTGTCTTTATCTAATTCCTCATATTGGATTATAGTTAAAAATTTTCTAACTACTTCTATTAAAGCTTGATTAAGAAGCCGTTGAGAGCTATCTCTCATATATTAAATATTGAACAATTCATTTTTGTTATTCAGTATCGGGCTTTTCTGTTGCTCGGTAAGCCCTCTTAACCGCCTAGCTCATTTAAGCAGCAACTGCTGCTGGAGCTACAAATCGATTGTTATCGTTTGCGTTTCTTTGTTTTGACCCATTACCAAAAATGGTACGGCGGAATCATGCCGAGTAAAAATTATTTTTTTATTAAGCCCGTCGATACTACTTCGCCCCCTCTTTCTCTTTGGTGGAGGCGCCGGGTACTGCCCCCGGGTCCGAAACTTCTATTTTAAATAACGTTTATCACTATAGTTGAAGTCCAACATTTATATTATAAATAAAAACCAACAAAAGTAAATAGAACGCAGGATTATTAAATCTTATCTGTACGTTCCTAACTTTTTATCCATTATGGGCATAAACGTTTTATCCTACTAATTTTTTATGACGGTATTTTACATTAGAAGAGCTTTGACCACGCGCTGAAGTCGTATATTCATGGTAATCTTGGTAATTGCCTTCAAACCAAGTAGCATTACCTTCTTGATCAAAAGCAATAATATGAGTTGCTATTCGATCTAAAAACCAGCGGTCGTGACTGATGATGAGCACGCATCCTGCAAACTCTAAGATAGCATCTTCCAGAGCTCGGAGAGTATCTACGTCTAAATCATTAGAAGGCTCATCAAGCAATATTACATTTGCGCCAGATTGTAGTAATTTTGCCATGTGAACACGATTGCGTTCTCCTCCTGATAGTTGCCCTACCTTCTTTTGCTGATCACCGCCTTTAAAGTTAAAAGCAGCGAGATATGCCCTGCTTTTTATAGTAACGCCTCCTAGTTGCATCTCTTCTAGCCCGCCAGATACTTCTTCCCATACGGTTTTATTATTATCTAAATGATCGCGTGATTGATCGAGATATCCTAGTTTTACAGTTTGTCCAAGTTTTATAAAGCCATTATCAGGCTCTACTTTGCCTGTTATTATGTTAAATAAAGTAGACTTTCCTGCCCCATTGGGACCAATAATTCCTACAATTGCTCCTGGGGGAACTTTAAAGCTAAAGTCAGATAGCAATACTTTATCTCCGTATTTTTTTGCGATATGATCTGCCTCAATTACCACCTCTCCAAGTCGTGGTCCAGAAGGTATAATAATCTGAGCAGCAGTAATGTTGCGCTCGCGTTGACGAGTTAGTAATTCTTGGTAAGCAGTGATCCTAGCTTTACTCTTAGCTTGGCGGGCTTTTGGTGATTGCCTTATCCATTCTAATTCCTGCTTTAGTTGTTTATTCCTTGCGCTTTCCTCCTTTTCTTCAATAGCTAGCTTTGCTTGCTTTTGCTCAAGCCAGCTGGAATAATTTGAGTTCCAAGGCACGCAAGCGCCTCTATCAATTTCCAATATCCATTGGGCTACATTATCAAGAAAATAGCGATCATGGGTAATTGCCACTACTGTTCCTTTATAATTTTTTAAGTAGTTCTCAAGCCAGGAAACTGACTCGGCATCTAAGTGGTTTGTAGGCTCATCTAGAAGGAGCATATCTGGTTTTTCAAGCAGTAATTTACATAAAGCAACTCTTCTCTTTTCTCCTCCGGAAAGAGTTTTAACCTCTGAGTATTTAGGAGGGCAGCGAAGAGCGTCGCTAGCTATCTCTATTTCTCTCTCTAGTCCCCACGCATCCACAGCATCTATTTTTTCCTGCAGCTCTGCTTGTTTTGTCAGAAGTTGCTGCATTTCGTCATCGGTAAGAGGCTCTGCAAATTTATTGCTAATTTCATTAAATTCGTCAATTAAACTTTTCTTTTCTTTCAAACCCTCCATTATATTGTCGAAGACATTTTTATTGGGATTAAGCTGCGGCTCTTGTTCTAGGTAGCCAATCTTAACGCCATCTGCTATCCAAGCTTCTCCGTCAAATTCTTTATCAATTCCTGCCATAATTCTTAACAAGGTTGTCTTCCCCGAACCATTATGCCCGATTACTCCAATTTTGGCTCCGGGTAGAAAAGATAACCATGTCTCCTTTAAAATTTGCTTGCCATTAACTGACTTACTTAGACCTTTCATTACATAGACGTATTGGTAGGACATATTTAACTTATTTCTGATATTAATTATTTAGTTATTTGGCTACTCTACTAGAAGCGAATTTGCGGCAAATTTAGTAATAGTAGAATCTAGCAAGTTGTTTAGCTCTTTCTTTATTTCGTCTCCATCCTCAATTTTCTTACCATCTCTACTGATATTTAGTTCTCCTTTATTCACATGCTCCATTACGTTATCTATTATCTGCGTTGTATTATGTTTGCCATCCATATACTTAATAGCAATTTTCTCGAACAAGTTAATACCGATTGCACTATGGAGGGTATTGGTAACCCACATACTAGCCCCGTTATTAGCTGACTGGTAACTGGCAAAGTGCCAAACTTTTGGTTTTTCTAAATTTGCTCGTGATTGGTTATTCTGCAGACTTATATTAATGTAACCTTGAAGCACCAATTTCATAGCATTTGTTAAGAATTCTCTTTTAACTTCCGCTAATTTATTGCCCCCTAATTTTTTATTAGCTGCCACTGCTATTTTGTCAAAGCTAACATAGTTGCTGACATTCTCGCTAAATGTATAAATAATTGCTTTCATTATTGGTGATGAAGTAGAAACGTTAGATTCTTTACTATTGTTATAAAAGAATTTTGCTACTTCTAGAGAATCATTAATATCTATTTCATTGAGTGGCTTTTCTGGCACTATATTGAAATTTAAATTAAACTTTAATATATCTTCATTGTTAATAGATCGGTTTAATGCAACTGTATTACGGCATAGTAGAGTGGATCTAAATCTGCGATTAGTTATAAAGTCCATATATTGTTCGGTTCTCACAATATCATTAATTTCCTGTAGCTTTTGCGCTACTTTAGGTGGCATATTGCCTAAATACATAGTAGACAGGTGAGTATCTGATAGATATTGAAGGTTATACCCTTTTGCCTCCTCCATAAATTCATAAAAATAGTACTGCTTATTATCTTCTTCCAAATGATCGTGGCGTAAATAATGATCAGATTGTTTTGCTAATAAGGCAGCTTCTGTTTTTAAAACCTCTGCATACGGAGTATTAGCGCCTTCTAAGCTATCTTTAACAAATTCTAGCAATAATCTTGCTTGGGCAATTTTTTCTCTCACATCTGTAAATCTGTTGGAATGATAGAGCATCATGTCTCTAATAGTTCTGATCATATTCCAGCCAGGTAACGTATTATAGCTAATATAAGCTATGCCGTTAGGAGTTAAGTTATTGCCCACGATCTCTAAAATTTTTCTTCTAACACCTTCTGGAACCCAGGAAAGCACTCCGTGACATATAATATAATCAAAATTGCCAAAACTATTATCAACATCGCTTATTGAACACTGATGAAACTTTATATTTTTTAGCCCCAGCGCTTCAACATGTTTTCTAGCTTCTCCAATCTGGACTGCCGATAAGTCTACTCCGACAAATTCAGATTCTGGATAATTAATGGCATGAGGCAGTATATTGCCACCAGCCGCGCACCCAAGCTCTAATATTCTAGCTTTCTGAGGTGATGGAGCTTGGAGCCCAAACAGTACTCCTAAAGTCATTAAATGATATGGATGACTCATTTGATAAGGATAACTTTCGTATGGCACTTCATCGTATACGTTAACTTGCGTGTTACGCAGCTCTATATTTTTAGACATAATCTCGCTTATTTACAATTCTACAACCTGTAAGTAAATCCAATACCAAATTCTCCAACTCCAATCGTCTTTTTAATAGGCTTGGCAGGAAGAAATTTTTGAGTACCTGGATCAAGAGTATCATATTTAATTTTAATATTATGAGCAACTTGTAATTTTACCGTAGCATCAATGCTAAAATTAGCGGCTATTTCTTTAGAGACTCCAACACCCATTTGCCAAGCAAGGCAATTAGTGCTATTTTTTTTAATTATGAAATATTCACTATTAAGCAGCTCTGCTCGTGAGCTAGTAGATTTAATTTTTACGTTTGCTACTCCCGCGCCTGCTATTACAAAAGGCGTTAGTCCGTTAACTTTTTGCAAATCATATATTAAATTTAACATATAAATGTTAGAAATCACTCTGGTTGTTCCAGGGGTTTTAGGAATAACTACACCTTCGGCAAGATTTTGCTCTGGCAGAGTATAGCCTAGTCTATATTTTGGTTGATGAGTGGCTGAGAATTCCAGCGCCATTTGAGGATAAAAGCTGTAGCCCACTTTTGCGCTATACATGCTAGAACGTTTAAGAGTTATGGAAGTATGAGAATTATCCGCATTTTTGTGCCTAAATTTACTTTGCACCGGCTCTACCAACCCGCCTTCAACTCCTAGATAAAAAAAGTCGGATTTAACATCTTGTAGGTTGGCGCATGTTATAGAAGAGAAAAATAGGCAGCAGCCCCCAAACAAGATATTAAAGAATAGTCTAAGCATCATTTGCTTTCTTAAATAAAATTTTGAGCTTGATTATATAGTTGCTAAGAGTTAGGTCAATTGAATTCAAGGGCTAAAAGTTATTAATTGCATGCTTTGATTAAAAAATTGCATAAAATTATATCAAAAAATAAATATCCTATTATAATCGCATTGATAATTTTATCTTTTTCTCCTATGAAAACTCATACTTCAGAAGCTATTAAAATTAATACAGATACGAGTCGTAATAATTTACTTACAGACTTTGGCAAAGCCATACTAAAGGATAGATATTTGCTGCCAGGAGAAGAGTTGCAAGATTTATTCGCTAGGGTAGCTAGATATTATGCCGACAATCAGACGCACGCTGAGCGGCTTTATTACTACATGAGTAACCTATGGTTTATGCCTGCTACCCCTATTTTAAGCAATGGTGGCACCGATAGAGGGATGCCTATTTCATGCTTTTTAAATGAAACGGATGATAGTTTAGAGGGAATAGTAAAGCTGTGGACAGAAAATGTGTGGCTAGCTTCAAGAGGTGGAGGGATTGGCAGCTATTGGGGTAACGTTCGTTCTATTAACGAAAGAATAAAAGATAAAGGGCACTCTTCCGGCATTATGCCTTTTATTAAAGTTAGCGATTCCTTAACGTTAGCTATCTCACAAGGTTCTATCAGAAGAGGCAGCGCAGCTGTATATTTGCCTATTGATCACCCGGAAATTGAGGAATTTATTGATCTAAGGCGTCCTACTGGTGGAGACACAAATCGACGGGCTTTAAATATTCATCACGGCGTTGTAGTTACTGATATATTTATGGCTGCGGTGGAAAAAGGCGCAGAATGGGAATTAATCAGTCCGCTTGATCGCAAAGTAATCAACAAGGTTAAAGCGCGTGACTTATGGATTAAGCTATTAAACACTAGGATAGAAACAGGTGAGCCTTATATTTTGTTTATTGATACTGTAAATAAGCATATTCCTGAGCATCATAGAAAGCTCGGATTAAAGGTGAAAACTTCTAATTTATGCAGTGAAATCACCCTGCCAACAGGTGTGGATCATTTAGGTAATCATAGAACGGCGGTGTGTTGTCTGAGTTCTATTAATCTAGAATATTTTGATCTCTGGCAACGTGACGTAGAGTTTATCCCTGCAGTAATGCGATTTTTAGATAATGTGTTGGAGGATTTTATTAACAAAGCTCCTGACGCGATGGCACTCGCTAAATATTCAGCAATGAGAGAAAGAAGCGTTGGACTCGGCGTAATGGGTTTTCATTCCTTTTTGCAGTCTCATATGGTTTCAATAGAAACGGTGATGGCAAAAGTTTGGAATAACAAGATATTTGAGCATCTTCATAAAGAAGTAAACCGAGCATCTGCGATTTTGGCGGAAGAAAGGGGAGTATGTCCAGACTCCGCTGATGTAGGAGGAAATGAGAGGTTCAGTAATAAAACAGCGATTGCCCCCACTGCTTCTATTTCAATTATTGCAGGTAATTCTTCCCCTGGTATTGAGCCTTATGCAGCTAATAGCTTTGTGCAAAAAACACTTACTGGCTCTTTTAATGTGCACAATAAAAACTTAGAAAAATTATTAGAAAGCAAAGGTCTTAATGATGCGCGTGTTTGGTCATCAATAGCCACTCATGAGGGGTCAGTGCAGCATTTAACTTTCTTATCCGAACATGAGAAAACAGTATTTAAAACCGCCTATGAGATAGATCAAAATTGGCTAATTGAACTTGCAGCCGATAGGACCCCATATATTTCGCAGGGACAGTCTTTAAACATATTTCTCCCTGGCAATGTTAGCAAAAAATATCTCAATGAAATCCATTTAAGAGCCTGGAAAAAAGGGGTTAAGAGCTTGTACTATTGTCGCTCAACTTCCATTCAGCGAGCCGATAAGGTGTCTCATCAAGTAAATATTGTGGATTTTAAAGACTTGGAGCATGCTAACAGTGAGGATGAATGTTTAGCTTGTCAATAAGCTGCTGCAAAATACCAAGATTGTAAAACTTTGTCTCCTAGAAATTCGAGTTAAAAAATATACTCAATTAAGACATGTTGTCTATTTTTTCTTGTAGGGAATTTTGCTGTAAGCGCATCTCAAGAGCATTAAAATCAATTATGCTTGCCTCTTGCTCGTGGCTGGCACAACTAAAAATATATCCTCTTTCATCCGCCACTTTCTGCACACATTGTCCGCAAATCCCTTGCATCATGCATTGCATTGGCGAGTTAAGGCTGCATATAAAAGGGGTATTAGGAAAGAAAGTTTTTTTCTGTCTAAATACAGCCTGCATCATTTTATTAGAACCTATGCAAAAGACATGTTCTATTGCAGACAGCTTTTGACTGCTACTTGCCAAAAATCTTAGCCCATCTAATATATTGCCTTGCAGGCTCACATCATCCTTCCTATATAATTGCAAGCTTCTCTCTTCACAACACCACACTACCATTTCAGCAAAATCTTGAATTTTTTCATGGTGAAATCTATCTTGAGCTTTTTTATAGCCAGCAATGCAGATTACGTGGCACCCATTTTCCTTCAAAGCCTTTCCTATTGAAAATAAAGCAGCTAGTCCTAATCCGCCGCCAATTAACGCTACATTTTTCTTTGACGTTATCATAGTTGGCATACCGGTGGGACCCATTAACGCCGCTATCTCACCTGGTTGTAAATAGCGACATAATTTGCTGCTTCTTCCATTTTCAAGAATAATAAAATGAATTAACCCTTGCATTATATCTACCGCTGCTCCTGTGAGAGCCAAAGGTTCCATTAATTTTAACGGGTCAGAGGCATAATTCTGTAAACGAAAGAATTGCCCTGGCTTAAAGTTAGCAGCGGCTAAAGGAGATTTAATGATCAGCTCTACTATATTATCTGATAAAATATTCACTTGTTTTACTTCAGAAAGCATCATCTGATCAAGCTTACTGGTTAATTCCGCATGCGAGTCTATAAATTTAGGTTTATAGTTAGAGAGTTTATCTGTTATAGCTTTATAACTATTTTTGCTGCTTGCTATGGCTTTTACAACGCTACCTGCAAATATAGGATTAGCATCCCCTAAATAACTATATTTTTCACTATTGCTTGGCAATTGTTCTATAAATTGTTTAGAATTGCCTATCGCTACTAGTACAGTTTTAGCTTTTAAGCTACTACCATCAAATTTTATAGAATCAACATACCCATATTCATCGCTTGTTAACCCCTTTGGTGTCATATTCTCAACAAATTTCACCCCTTCAGCTTGGGCATAAATTATCTCTTCTACATTTAGCTTATACGCGGGAGAGTCTGCTAATTTTCCTCGGTAGCAAATAATTACTCCTCCCAATTCTTCTAAAATTTTTCTAATATCTTTTTTATTTTTTTGTTCTCTAAGTTTTCTAGCATGGCTGATAAGTTCAGCTGCTATCGTTTTTTCTTCCTGGTTCCACTGGCTTTCTACTAACTCTTTGCCCAGTGTTTTAACTAAGTTTTCATAGTTAGCAAGAAATTTTTCCACTTGCACAGGATAATAATTTAACACCTCTACTGCAGCATCTATAGCAGTTAACCCCCCCCCAATCACTACTACCGGCATTCTTATAGTTAAGTTAGTAGAGCTATCCTTTAAAAAAGCGCCACCCGATTGCAATGTCATTAAAAAATCAGTAGCAGTTCTAACGCCTTTGGCAAAAAAACCAGGTAGGTCTAAAAATTTGGGATTTGAGCCACCCGAACATATAGCTATATGATCAAAACCAAGTTCAAACGCCTGCTTGTCAGTTATATTGCTGCCAAGCCTAACACTGCTATAATATTTAAAGTTATGGTGACGCTCTAGAATTAGGCGAATTAGAGTTAGCTTATTTTTATCCCAACGCGTAGTAATGCCATATTCTGCAACGCCGCCAAATCCTTGCGGCATTCTAGCAGACAACTGAGCTTTATAGTCCCCCCAAAACTTGATTGGAGTGTAAGGATTGAAGGAGAGAGGCGTTACTTTTAGCCCTTCTACTGCCGTAACATTATGTCCAGCACGCAGCAAGTAATAAGCAATGCTAAATCCAGCCGGTCCAAGACCAGCAACTAGCACATTATAACCGGTAGGAGCTTGAGGTAAGGGAGCGTGAATATTTAAGGGGTTCCAGCGCGTTAGCAGCAAGTATATCTCCACTCCATAAGGCAATTCAAGGACAGTGTCTAGTATTTGGGATTCAGTGAGCGGAACATCAACCGCTTGCTGTTTTTGGTAAATACAAGCGCTAATACAATCATTACAAATTCTGTAGCCCGTTGCTGCTGCTAAAGGATTATCAATCATAATAATCCCCAATGCTGCTAAGACAAATCCCAAGCTATTTACATAATTCATCTCGGAAATTTTTTGCTGCAATGGACAGCCAGCTAGGTTTTTATCTTTACTATATAATCCTTTAGAACAAGAATCTTTATCTTGATTATGGCAGTAAATGCAGTAATGGGTTTGGTCTAAAGCATTATTCCAGTTAAATTCAGGAGCATAATAGTCAAACCCTATCCGGTAATCTTGTTGGTAGCGTTTTACCCTTATAGGATCAATTAGCTGACCTGGATTAAGCTTAAATGGTACCTTAAACAAGGTTAAGTCATTGTCATTATATACCATAAAAGCAGCATATTGAGCAGCTATTTCTAGCTCATAGGCATATTGACTGGTATCTGATTGCCAAAATAACGTCCGTGCCGCAAATACCTGTTCGGTAATATTGCTGCCAAGAAGATAGGTCAGCTGATTGCTACACGACCGAATATCAATCTCACCTAGCCTATCTGGCGGATATTTTTTTAAGGCAAAACGTTGTACAAAATGGCGTTTGCATTGATAAATTATATTAAACTGTGCAGCTTTACTCGATAATGCACTCACCTCCTCGTTAATATTGAATAGATCGGCGAGAAAATTATTAAATAGAGGGGCTATCTTTATTAAGAAAAGGGAATATTCTTTACCGGCAATATTGCTGCATCTAGAGATAAGTCTGATAGATTCATCATGTTCTACCTGCTCACTGCAATATTTCCAGAAAATTCGGTCTATTTTTTTTAACCCTTTTAGGCTATTAAAATCAGAAAAATCTAGACCAAATCCTAATGGCATTTTAACTGGTTAGAACGGAATCGTTAATCCATGCGGCAATAGAAGATTTAGGCAACGCGCCAGTTTTCACAGCAATTTGGTTGCCTTCTTTGAAAATAATTAAGGTAGGAATACTGCGAATGCCGATTTTTGACGGGGTATTAGGATGATCGTCAATATTCATTTTTAAAACTTTAACTCTACCCTCAAACTCAGCAGCTAGCTCTTCAATTACTGGCGAAAGCATCTTGCAAGGACCGCACCATTCCGCCCAAAAATCTACTAATACTGGGATTGGAGATTGTAATACCTCTTCCTCAAAAGAAGCGTCAGTTACTATATTAGCCATATTTTACCATCTTTACTTTAGAATTTAGAATAATCAGTAAATTATCAGTTAGTTTAAGTAATAAATCAAGAAGCAAAGCTCTGCACTAAACTACCAGCTAGCAGATACCATCCATCAATTAACACAAAAAATATTATCTTAAAAGGCAAGGCGACCATTACTGGTGGCATCATCATCATCCCCATTGCCATAAGCACCGAAGCTACAACAATATCAATAATCAAAAATGGTAAAAATATCAAGAAGCCTATTTCAAAACCTCTCCGTAGCTCGCTTATCATAAAAGAAGGCACAATAACTTTTAATGGCAATTCCTCAACTGTTTGAGAAGCTTTAACTTTAGCAATTCCTGTGAATAAATCTAAATCTTTTATCCTAGTGTTAGCCACCATAAATTTTTTAAAAGGCTGAACAATAAGCGGCAGCGCTGCCTCTTCAGTAATTTTTTCTGTTAGCATAGGCTTTAAACCTTTTTCATAGGCTTCTTCCATAGCAGGAGACATAATAAAAAAGGTTAGAAACAAGGCAAGGCTAATCATAACCTGGTTAGGAGGAGTTTGCTGCAAGCCTAAAGCTGTTCTTACAATAGATAAAACAATTGAGATTCTAACAAATGAAGTAACCATGATAAGCAGTGAAGGAGCTAAGCCTAGCACAGTAATCAGCATAAATAGCTGCATTAACCTTGCGGTCATAGAGCTACTGCTTAAAATCTGCTCTAATTCTGAAATATTTGAACTAGCTGCTAGTACTGGCTGGGGCGATATAATTGCTACGACCGATATAAGGCAGCACAGCAGCATAGCCACTTTTAGAAAATTACTCCTTACCTTCATCAGTATTTACTAATTTATCTATCAAACAAATATCATTCTTGCCTACCGCTAAAATATAGCTATTTTGCCCATGGCGCAAGCTAACAATTTTAGTGCTTTCATCAATGTAACACATGTTTTGAACGCTCATGACAATACTTGGTTCTTTTTTATAGCCTAATTTAGCAAAGGGGTTTTTTGGAAAAACTTTTAACAGTAATGGGATAAGCTTTTGCACCAGCTTAAGATAAAGGTAGATACCTGCTATTACTAGCAGGAGAGCAAATATTGCTTTCCAAATCATCTCTGTCTCAACTTTAATCTTTATCCTTAGCTAAATAAGAATTTTTTACATAGCTATTAAGCTGGCTTTTGCTTTTTTCCAAATTACTGCTGCGTTCATACAGTTCTTGCTTTATTCTTTCAAGAACCGCCATTATTTTTGCAGTTCTTTCAGATACTTCAGTAAGCTGCCATTTTTCAAAGTTATTGTCAGTAAAATACTGCTGAACAGTTGTAAAAAAATTATTCAACTCAAAAGCTTGAGTATTTTCGGATAATTGTTGTTCTACCTGCTCAAATTGAGCGACTAATTCTTCCCAGCTAATTTGATTTTTCATTGTTTTTTACCTTGTTTTGCTTAGCTAGATTATTTTGTTTATATATATATGATAGGATTTGCGCGACGGTACCATAAACCTCCATAGGAATGTAGGCATTTATTTCTAATAAAGACAAAACCTGCGCTAAATCTGCATCTTGATGAATAGGTATATTATTAATTTTAGCAATTTCAATTATCTGCTCGGCAATTACCCCCTTGCCGCTGGCAACTATTTTAGGAGCAATATCCTTTTTCTCATCATAGCCAAGTGCAACTGCCCTTTGACCTTTGGGAGAATTTTTGTAATTATAATACATAAATTAGTTAATATTAAAATTTTGTATGATCCCAAATAAGTTTAAACGTGCGGAGATATTCGTAACATTTTTTTACCTTGGTAAAATTAAATATTGTCCAGGAACCTTTGGCTCCATAGCTGCATTTCCATTATATTACATAGTAACGTATTTTACCAAATTAAAATATAAGATCTTCGCGTTTTCAAATTTTAGTCACCCGGAACAACAATTATTTTACACTTTTGGCATATGCTTAGCGGTTTGTATACTGCTTTTTATAGTAGGAAGCTATTACTGCGCAACTTATTTACTACAAACCAACCAATCAGACCCGCAAGAAATAGTTATTGATGAAGTAGTAGGTCAACTGCTAGTAATTACGCTATGTTTATTCTCAACAGAGTTTATTGGGCACAGCAATATTATTAATTATATAAGCAAACCTTTTATCAGTTTTACCTTTTTGGTTTTTCTGCCATTTGTCCTATTTCGTTTTTTTGATATCGTCAAACCATGGCCTATTAGTTGGCTTGACCAAAATATTCCCGGCTCCCTTGGAGTGATGGTAGATGACATTGGGGCGGCGATTTTTGCCGCCGTGCTTCATTACACTATATGTTTTTCTATTATTGATTATCTCAAATAGCAAGTAGGAGATTATGGTAATAATTCATCTAATTTATTCTTTGCTTCAAGAGCATATAAATCATCACAACCGCCAACATGGAAATCGCCAATAAAAATTTGGGGGACAGTTTTGCGCCCCCCAGATCTTGCTGTCATTTCCTCTCTTAAGTCTAGATTTTCTTCTATATTTATCTCTTGATAGGCAACCGCTTTTTTATCTAATAATGACTTTGCTCGCACACAATAAGGACAGTACGAAGTAGTATAAATAATTATCTTTTTTGTCATATTCTAACCTTTATAATACCGATTTTTCTAAAATATTATTAAGTCTCTTGGCAAAATCCCCGGCATCCGTTACCGGTTCGCCGTTCACTATACAAGCTTGATCAAATATCAACTTTACTAGTTGCTCGTTATCATCAAAGTTTAAATCATCATTAACATCATTATTAATTTTCTTAATAATCTTGTGGTGAGGATTTATCTCAAGTATCTTAGCGCTAGCAGTGTGAAGCTGATTTTGTTCAATTAAGAATCTCTCCATTCTTATATCCATACTATCATTGCTGACAGCAAGACAAGCAGGACTTGAGGTAAGCTTGCCAGAAATTTTCACCTCCTTAACTACGTTGCCGAGAACTTTGTTAAAATAATCTAGCAATTGTTTATAATCTTTATCTTTAGTATCTGTGGCTTTGTCTTTTTCGGTTGATGCATCACTATCTGGCATATCGACCTTTTCTAAATCAATATCACTTCTAGTGACTGACTTAATTTCATAGTTTTTATAACTTCTATTCACATTTACCCAAAAATCATCCACCGGATCCACAAAGAGCAAAACATCTATATTACGACTTGCAAATCCTTCTATTTGAGGGCTATGCTGTAGTTTAGCTGCGTCATCGCCACTTAAGTAATAAATAGTATTTTGTCCTTCTTTGCAGTTGTTTATATAATCATCGAGGCTAATCATCTTTCCTTGCAAGCTACTGCGAAACATACAAACTTCCAATAACTGTTCATGCTCTACATTTGCCTCACATAATCCTTCTTTTAAAGCGGCGCCAAAATTATTCCAAAATGTGAGATAATCTTCTACTGAGGCTTCTTTTCTCTTCTTCAATTCATTGATGACTTTTTTAGTAATAGAGGATTTAATTTTTTCGAGAGTTAAATTATGCTGCAGCGTCTCACGGCTAATATTTAGTGGTAAGTCCTCTGAATCAACTACTCCTCTTAAAAATCTTAAGTAAGAAGGAATTAAATCCACATTTTCATCCGAAATAAACACTCTTTTTATATATAATTTAATGCGTTTTTTCCTATCTGGATGGAACAAGTCAAAAGTTTTGCTGGAAGGAATAAATAATAAATTGGTAAATTCTACCGTTCCTTCATTTTTGTTATGCATCACCAACCATGGCTTATCTGCCGCATAGGAGATGGTTTTATAAAATTCCTCATATTGTTGTTCAGTGATTTCAGACTTCGCGCGCGCCCATAACGCGGAGGAAGAGTT
The DNA here is from genome assembly GCA_964567405.1 of uncultured Rickettsiaceae bacterium. Taxonomy (GTDB): domain Bacteria; phylum Pseudomonadota; class Alphaproteobacteria; order Rickettsiales; family Rickettsiaceae; genus CAZMMN01. The sequence continues at coordinate 14,288 of CAZMMN010000004.1, forward strand.
AAGCTTTATTTCATTATTGTCTCCATCAATAAAATAAATAGGGACTCCTATGTGGTCAGAGTAGCTCTTCACAATATGCTTTAGCCTAAAGTGATCTAGATAATCATCTTCTTTCTCTTTAAGATGTACTACTATCTCAGTACCTCGGCTAAATGCGCTCTCTGCCTCTTCTACTGTATACTCTCCAAGACCATCAGACTCCCAAATGTAGGCTTTATCTTCTCCAGCTTTGTGAGAAGTGACCCTCACATAATCAGCCACCATAAACGTCGAGTAAAACCCAACCCCAAACTGCCCTATCAACATATTGTCTCTTTTTGCCTCTCCCGAAAGTTGACGCAAGAATTCTTGAGTGCCAGAGCGCGCTATAGTGCCTAAATTTGCTATTAAATCTTCCTTATTCATGCCAATGCCATTATCGCGAATAATAATATTTCGATTATCTTTATCAATTTTAAGAGTGATTTTAAAGTGAGCGTCATTGCCAAGAAGATTAGGATTAGTCTGTGCTAAATATCTGAGTTTATCGCAAGCGTCAGAAGCATTAGAAATTAACTCACGAATAAAGATTTCTTTATTCATGTATAAAGAATGAATCATTAGGTGCAGAATCTTACCCACTTCTGCATCAAAAGCTTTTTTCTCTTGGGTCATATGTTTTCCATCAATGAATTTATTATTTTATATAAGGATTCAAAATGGATTTTAAATAGTCCATGTCAATATTTTTTACTGCTAAGCTTTTTAAGGTGCTACTATGTCCGTTAATAATTTCTATATTATTTTTAACTAGGTTCCATTGTTGGGATAGGAAGTCAATAAGCGCTTTATTAGCCTTGCCTTCGCGCGGCGGCGCTTTGATAGAGATTTTTAAGCAGAATTTGTTGTCAATTTCCACTACCCCCTGAATACAATCAGCTTTAGCCGCGGGTTTAACTTTTAGACGCAGGATTGCTACTTTTTCTTCCTCATTATAAGCAACCAGCTGATTAATATGAGAGAACATTTTATTATAAACCAGTCAAAAAAAATAAAAAAGCCAGTGTTAACTTGGCGATCATAGCTGACTCGCGTTAATTAGCTTTACTATTTCTTCAAAGCCAAGCAAGCTTTCTTGGTGTTTATCTAAATCCTTAATTTTATATTTATTGCTTAATATTTCTTCTTCTCCAATAAAAATAATATATTTGGCAGCAATGTTTAGGGCGTATTGCAGTCTTTTATCTACCTTACCTTCAATCTTCACCACTGTAGGAATTTTATTTTGTCTTAATTCATTAGCTAAACTTAAAGAAGCGTTGATACTCTCCTCTCCAATTGGAACCACCACCACTGACCGAGTTCTCAAAATATTATAATCACGCATTAAGGCAAATCTTTCAATGCCCCCAGCAAAGCCTACTGCTGCTACCGCTGGTCCACCCATGATTGTTGATAGACCGTCATACCTGCCTCCGCCAATCAAAGTAGATTGACTGCCAAGCTTAGGAGCGATAAACTCAAAAGCAGTATGGCAGTAATAATCTAAACCTCTAACTAATCTTGGATTAATAGTATATTTTACTTTTAATAGATCTAAATAAGTTAGCACCTCCTCGAAATATTTTTGTGCTTCTCTAGTGTAGCTGTCCGCCACTAGCGGAGCTAGCTGCGCAATTTGTTTATCTTGCTCATCTTTAGAATCTAAAATCCGTAACGGGTTTTTAGTTAGCCGTTGAATACTGTCAGTAGAGAGTTTATCTTGATGCTGAGAAAAATAGGTAAATATTTTTTCTTGATAAACTTTCTTTGACTCGGTGCAGCCAAGAGAATTAATTTGCAGCTCTACTTCCTCATTAAGCCCGCAATCTGTTAGAATATCTGCTGCGAGTTTAATAATTTCTGCATCTGTACAGGCACCGCTGCCACCTAAATGTTCAAAATTAAATTGATGAAACTGCCTTTGTCTGCCAGACTGCGGTCTATCATATCGAAATACTGGTCCATAAGAAAAAAACTTTAGCGGTAAAGTGTGATGAAGCCCATTAGAAATAAAGCTCCTCATTATTCCGGCAGTGAATTCCGGACGTAGCGCTATCTCATCATTGCTCTTATCAAGAAAGCTGTACATTTCTTTACTAACTACATCGGAACTATCGCCTAAAGTACGGTTAAACACCTTGGAATACTCAATTATAGGCGTACTCATCGCCTCATAGCCATATAAGGTCGCGTTTTTCTTAGCAACCTCTATGATATATTCATGGGCGCGAAAGTTGGCAGGTAGCAAATCTTTGGTCCCGCGTACTGCCTGTAGCTTATCCGTCATATTTTTATTTTATAAGGTAAAAAATGAGAAACTATAATTAATTTCAAGATGGCATAAACTGCACGCTTTTTCTCAACCAGTATTACTTAGCGTCCATCTTAGCAGTAGCTCTAGCTTCGCTAATAATTTGCTGCAACTGCTTTAATTCTAACAATCCGGGGAAAATTTTACTGTTAATAATATAAGCAGGTACGCCGCGAATTTTTAAATTCTCAGCTAAGCTGGAATTTTTCTCAAAAATTTGTTGAATATTGCCATTACTCATCTCTTTCTCAATTAAACTTACTTCCAGGTTGTTATCTACCAGTAATTTATTAATTGCCTCCTTGCTCATATTCTTCATTTGCACTAAGCCATCGTGGATTAGTGCAAACTTATCCGATGCTATTTGATGCACTATAACAGCAGTTTTTGCCGCATATTCAGACACCTCCCCTAGCACAGGAAACGGTCTTAAAACCAATTTTACTCCCTTGTCTAACTTTAATCCTTCCGTGAGATCGTTCATTGCTTTTTTACAGTAAGAACAATTGTAATCATAAAATACTACTATGACTACATCGCCCTCACTATTTCCTAAAATAGGAGAAGAACTAGAATCTTCAATCTGGGCTTTTTTATCTTTTATGTAAAGGTTGACGCTTTCCTCCATCTGCTGCATTTTACGTTTTTGCAGCTGTTCTATTGCCTGGATTATAATTTCCGGCTGTTGCATCAAGTACTCTTTAATAATTGTCTCTACTTGTTGCTTTAGCTCTGCTGGCGCTAATTGTTTTGCTTCGAAATTGGTGTTCACTGGTACTAAAACAGTAGCGGTAGGCTTTAATGTCTTATATCCAAGTAAGCCGGTAAAAATAACAACGAAAATTATCAAAATAGCAACAATAGTTTTAGCCATAGCTAGCCTTACTTCTCCATAAGAATTATATCATTTGCTTTATACCACTGCGGAGTATTAGGTGGGAACCCTTTTATTGCCGCCTTCGCTAATTTTTTAGCTCTTTCTATTTCACCCATCTTATAAGCTATTGTAGCTAAGGATAAAAGTCTATCAAATTGCTTATCAAGCTTTTCATAATAAACACTTAAATAATATAGAGCAACTATATTATCAGGCTCATTGTTGCTAACCAATTTAAGGTCATGGTAAAGTTCTTTTATCTTAAGTGGTTGCTGATCATAAATATTCATTCCCACGATAACTTTGCTAAGTTTAATCAGCATGTCATTAGGTCGTAAAGCAGCGGCTGTTTGATAAGAACTTAATGCTTCTTTCTTACCAAACTCAAATAAAATTTGTCCCTTTAATTCATGATAAAACGCGTCTTGCGGGCGGACTGCTAGCAGTTTATCAATATAATGTAAGGAACGACTGAGGTCAGTTAAGCGAAAATAGCAAATAGCTTTTAGGTAATCTATCGCTTCTACAGCTCGTAAAAAATGCGGTAACTGTAATATCTTATTTGGTTCACCCGTGAAAGCTATTAATTTGGCAGCGGCTCTAGCAAATTTATACTCTAAATCCTTAGAGTTTTGAGAAGCTTGAAACTTAGATTTTTGATAAAAATTTTTAATTGCTTTTATTCTTTCTTGTCCTAAAGGGTGAGTTTGATCATATGGATTAACAAAGGCGTTTGCATGTTTATTATGCATATCTTCAAAAAACTTAAGCATTCCTTTGGTAGTATTACCGCTTCGCTCAAGTAGCTTTAAGGCAGTTTGATCGGCAGAAGATTCAAAAGCGCGAGAATGTGATAATACTGCTCGTTGTGCAAAATGCCCGCCTCCTAAAGCGATAGCTTGAGCAATAGAAGGATTACCAGCCGCAGCGCTTGCCAACCCTAAAGCTATAGAAGAGAAGGCTACTTTACTATAGATATCTATGTTCTCTATTTGTCTTATTATATGTTTGCCTAAAATATGACCAATTTCATGTGCAATTACTCCTCTTAAGACATCAATATCAGGGAACTGAGCAATAAGTCCGCTATTAATATATATTTCATTGCCGCCGGCAGTAAAAGCATTAAGAGCTGGATCATGAAGCAAATGAATTTTTATTTCTTTAAGCCCTGCAGCTTTAATTACTGGCTGAGCTACTGCCTCTATTGCCTCTTCTATTTCAGAGTCCCTTATAATAGCAATTTCCGCAAACGCTTGCATCGTTACAAGCATTAATAATATTAAAAATACTACTCTCATTTGCATATAAGCCAGATAGAATATATTTACTATTACTTTACTTATTGAAATCACTTAAGTATAGATATATTTTAACAACGAAGCATTCGTAGCTCAGGGGATAGAGCGTTGCCCTCCGAAGGCAAAGGTCGTTGGTTCGAATCCAATCGAATGCGCCAACCACATTTATAATTCTTTACTACCCACCCATTCATAAGCAGCGGGATTAGAAAAAAGTTGACATAAAAACTGATTATTTAAGGTGTGACCAGTCTTATAGCCAGTTATTGCGCCAACTATTCTTCCCCCTGCAGTATAAAGATCGCCGCATAAATCTAGAAGCTTATGACGTACAAACTCGTCCTTATATCTAAGACCTGTGGCGTTTAAAACATTGCCTTGGTCTATGCCTATTGCATTTTCAAGCGAAGCTCCTTGGACCAACCCTTGTTTTTTTAAGTATTCTAAGTCTTGGATAAAACCAAAAGTTCTAGCGTTGGCTATTTCATCTTTAAAAGATAATCTTTCTGAAAAACTAAAATATTGTTTGCCTATAACCTTACTATCAAAGTCAATTGTTAGGTCTATATTTACTGATGAGGAAGGAGCGGCAATTATTTGCGCGTCGTTGTGACTTACCTCAATTTCTTTTAGAATTCTTAAATATCTCCTAGGAGCAGATTGTACTTTTTTACCCGCACATTCTATCATAAATAAAAACGCTTTGCTGCTGCCATCCATAGCAGGCACTTCTGGACCATCAATTTCTATTATTAAATTATCTACCCCGCCTCCCCAGATCGCTGCCATTAAGTGTTCAATTGTTCCAACGGATACTTGACTGGAATTTTTAATGTTGGTTGAAAAAGAAGTATCACTAACATTCAAGTAAGATACTTCGATTGCATTATTTATCGTTTTTACGTCTGTCCTAACAAAAACAATTCCGGTATTTTCTTTAGCAGGCTTTAACGTTAATTGCACATACTCGCCGGAATGGATACCAATCCCATAGCAGCTTATTATAGTGGAAATTGTTTGCTGTTTTTGTTTCACATGTTTATTTTATTATGCATCATCAAGTAACCTTAAAGGTAGCTTATAAGTGAGCGTGATAATATGCAATTTACAATATGTTACAAATTGTTCAGCATTATTTAATGATTTTAAATAACTATAAAATATTGTCGCTTCTTATTCAGTGCTGCGACGAATTAAAGCAATGGAACTTAATGTGGTTTCTAAAATCATAGTCGCTGCGATCGCGTCATCCATTTGATTGCGCCGTTTGCGATTAAAGCCAGCATCTTTAAGCAGATTATCCGCTGCTCTTGAGGTTAATCGTTCATCTTGCAAGTAGATAGGTAAATTTATCGCTTCATTTAAGCTTTCAGCAAAATTTTGTACTAACTGCGCTTGCGCTCCTTTTTCACCGCTCATCTGTAGCGGCAATCCTATGACAACCGCCTCTGCAAGATGCAATTTTACTAAATGTCTTATGTCGCTAATCTTGCTGGTCATATCTAAACCGCTAATTACCTGTAAAGGAAAAGCAACTAAATGGTTGCAGCTTGAAATTGCCACTCCTATCTTCTTCTCACCATAATCTATAGAGAGGATGGGGCGGTTAATTTTTAATAACTGACAAAATTCTTGCAGATTATAAATGATCATGATAGTTAAGTAGACGTTGATTATTAAAAATTATATGCTGCTTAAATTTATTCGTAAACATCTAGACATTGACTTACTTCGTATCTCTTTAGTATTTGCCTTTATTTATACTCTACTTTTTAATTCCGCGGTAATTATTCACCGATTTGAATATTACAACATCTCAGTTTGGAGAGCAGTTTTAGAGCTAGGTAAAGACTCTATTTATATATATTTATCCTTGTTTATTCTTTTTCTCGGACTTACTATTCATCGGTTAGTATTTGTAATAGGGGCTCTTTTCCTATTCGTTACGGGAGCAATTGCGAGTTACTATCTATATCTTTTTAAGATTTCTCCTACCAAAGAGGTAATGGAAGCTTTTTTTTGTAGTGATGTAAATGAAATATCTGAGCTAGTCAGTGCTAAGTTGGTAATATGGTTAATCTTCAGTCTTTTCGTTTGTGTGTATACAATCAGACACTTTAATATTCAAAATGCCAAATTGCTGGTAACTAAGCTTCTATCTGCAATTTGTTTGCTGCTTACAATAAATAGCGTCATTGCTCCCCACTATAAAGTTCTTAATAATTATTTTCCTATTCAGTACCTCCATAACAGCTTTTTGTTTTTTAGCAATGGCTTAAATTCCAGCAGTAGAATAGACATATATCAACAGTTTGCTTTTGCTGACAATTCTCCTGATGATTTGATTGCAGTATTGGTTATCGGGGAATCAGCAAGATTTGATCACTTTGGAATTAATGGATATGAGCGTAACACCACCCCGAGACTAAAAGACATTAGTAACCTTTTTTCCTTTCAAGCTCAATCCTGCTCAAATGTCACCCATATTTCAGTTCCCTGTCTGTTATCGCGCCATTCTTCTTCCAATTTTATCAATGTAATGAAAGAACGTAGTTTTTTATCTATTCTTACTCACCTGGGCTTTAACACAAGTTGGATTGGCACTCAATCACTGACAAAATATCTTAAAACCCTTAGTAATACTACTATTTACGATGATGTGGATTTTGTAATGATTCCGGGAGGTTCAACCCTATTAAAAATGAATGATCATGATGGGCTGATGCTGCCTTATATCGACAATATTGTTAATAAAAATCCAAAACCAGGCAAGCAATTTTTAGTAATCCATACTAGCGGCAGTCACTGGAACTATACATCTCGCTATCCTAAAAAATTTAACCATTTCACTCCGGATTGCAATTATGTAGGCAATGGTGATTTTAACAAAGCCGATCCTAGTAGTTGTAGTCCTGAGGGATTAATTAATACTTATGATAATTCTATTCTTTATACTGATTTTTTTCTATCTCATCTGATAGATTTATTAAAAGACAAGACAGCATTTTTCATCTATGTCTCTGATCACGGCGAGTCCCTAGGAGAGAGAGGTCGTTACTGCCATGGGGGCATTTCAACACCTGAGCAAACTACTATACCATTTATAGTTTGGGCGTCTGATAAGTTACATGTGGCGCGCCCAGGCGCCGTCCGGGCAATTCAGAGTCACGCAGGCAAAGAAATTAATCATGATTATGTTTTTCACACTGTTTTTGATTGTCTCGGGATTAGCTCGGAAATTATTGATAAAAAGCTTAGTTTATGTGAATTAGCAGATTAAATATGCAGCATGGAGAAAATTTACTTAATTGCTGGTGAGGCTTCAGGCGATTTTATAGGTAGCCGTTTAATAGAACACCTCAAGATTCACTCTCTAAGTTTAGAATTTGTGGGAGTGGGCGGTGCGTTAATGGAGAAGCAAGGGTTAAGTAGCTTATTTCCAATTAAAGAAATAAACCTTTTTGGCTTCTTGGAAATTATCCCGCATTTATTTAGGTTACGCCAATTAATCAATTTAACAGTTAAAAATATAATATCACACTCTCCCCAGATTCTTATAACCATCGATTCACCGGGATTTACTTATAGAGTGGCAAAGTCTGTCAGACGCAAGCTGCCGCATCTAAAAATAATACATATAGTGGCTCCGTCCGTGTGGGCATATAGACCAAGTCGCGCCGCAAAATATGCCAAGATTTACGACTCCTTACTTGTTTTGCTGCCATTTGAGCCTCCTTATTTTACCAAAGTAGGGCTTAGCTGCCATTATATCGGGCACCCTATTTTAGAACAACAATTCTACCAAGATAAAAAAAAACTAAGGCAACAAGATGGGATTTTGGAAGACACTAAAGTGATTTGCGTCACCCCAGGCAGCAGGAGAGGGGAAATAATAAAACATATGCCCATTTTTTATGAAGCATTGAATAGAGTAGCTACTAAGTACCCTGGTTTACAAGTAATCTTTGTAATATCTCATCCAGACCATACTAGCTTAATAAAGAGCTACCTCACATCCTCAATATTTACCCCTATATTTTCTCTAGATCGGTTAAAGAGTTTTGCAATAGCTGATGCAGCTTTAGCAAAATCTGGTACTAATACTCTAGAAATTGCCGCTTCTCGGACTCCTTTAGTGGTAGCCTACAGAGTAAATAGCATAACAGCCCTAATGCTGAAGCCATTTCTTAAAATTCGCTGGGTAAGCTTAATTAATATAATAGCAGGTGAAGAAGTGATCCCTGAATTTTTGCAATCTAGCTGCAATCCCCTTGCGATCAGCAATAGTCTGATTGAGCTCTTAGCTAACCCAAGTAAGGCGGAGCAGCAACTGCAAAAAAGTCAACAAGCTTTGAAGCAGCTAGGGTTTAACAGCATACTTTCTTCAACTCAGCTCGCCGCTAAATTAATTTTGAATGAGCTGCCAAGCAAGGGGTAAAGAATAAAATACTAGCTTCACTTTATCATAATCACTAGTAGTTTTTAATTAATATTTCCGACACTGACTGCCTTTTATCTGCTTTACAGTTTACCACTCTCGGAGCCTCTACTTTTAAGATATTAAAGTTAGGGCTTTTATAAAGCTCTTCGATAAACTCGGTGTCAGAATTGGAAATCATTATATTTACTTTAGCCTTAGTAAGTTTTATTGCTAGGTCGCTTAAGTTTTTTTGAGCTTTTTCTGAAAACCCCTCATTTATATATGCTAAGAATGAATCTTGGGCGGTTGGATGATAAGGCGGGTCAAAATAAACAAAATCTCCTTTTTGCGGTGTGATTTGGGTAAAGCTTTGGTATTTTATTTCTGCTTTTTGCAAAGCGCTGCTAGCCGCTAAAATATTTTCCTCATTACAAATATTAGGGTTCTTATAGCTGCCAATAGGGGTATTAAACTCATTGTTTTTATTTACCCTCCATAATCCATTATAGCAAGTTTTCATTAAGTAAATAAATCTAGCTGCTTTCTCGGTTTGGTCTTGAAGCTTATGCAAATCTCTTATCTGATCCCGACTTCCGCATTTTTTGACAAGACGCAACCCTAGAGAGGGCATAGTAAAA
>CAZMMN010000005.1:0-4597 GCA_964567405.1 uncultured Rickettsiaceae bacterium
CCTAGCTCTTTTTTAAGTAACACTTCGTCTCCCAATTTTTCATTTACTGGAAGTATGCCTGCTTGAATTTAGTAAAAGTAAATATAGCATTTTCAAAAGACAATGCAACAGCTTTAGCTAAGCCTAAGGCATATTAAGCAGAACCCGCTTACCTTAAATTAAGTTTCAACCCAGTTGTTACTTCCTTGCTTCCATTCCAAACGCAGCAAGCAATTTAAGGTAAGCTAACGCGCTACTTCAACTCCTAACGCCCATTAATTTTAGGATTTTGCAGGTGGTAGGTATAGTTTACTAATTGCTATCGTTTTTCTTTTCAAATTTATTAATGTTTATTTGTCCGCGTTGTTTTATTGGTAGCTTTTTCTTAAATTCTTGTTCTTTGGCTAAATACCCTTGTGATTCTTGAGAAAGTTTTTTATAAAGCTCTCTCTTCGTTTTATTAATTTTATCTATTTCGCTTCTATAGATTAGGATTTCTTCCCTAATTTCTCGGGGAAGCGTAGCTAGATAGGCTTTATATTCCTCTATAACTGTTTGCAATTGATTAGAATTATTGCTTTCTTGCTTACTCTCTTGTGGTATAGCAGAACTAGCGCCCATTGCCGTAGAGCTCAGCAGCATCATTACTATAACTATATGTTTTATATTTTTAATCATCAAAACCTTTCGCGTTATTATTTTAGAATTTAATTATAAACTATTAACAATTGTAGAATACAAACTATTTTAAATTTAGACGCTTATTTTACTGGGTTAAAGTTAAGTGTGTTATTATGACAACGTGATTTTAAAAGTATTTCCTACATTCTTGAAAATAAGAAAATCCCGTAAATACTGTAAGCAAGGCAGCAATCCAAATAGCAACTTGTCCTAAGAAGTCAAGATAAGATAATCCCGACCCTTTGGAACCTAAAATAAGCAGAACCAAGGCAAGCATTTGCACAAAAGTCTTAACCTTTGACAAGCGAGAGACCGGGACGCTTACGCTAATCAAAGCTAAAAATTCGCGCAAGCCCGCAACAAGAAATTCGCGCGCCAAAATAAGCAAGCAAGGTATCTCGCCTGCCCTATCTTTCTTAACTAACATAACAATTACACAACCAACCAATAATTTATCAGCAACTGGATCTAGCATTTTACCAAAGGACGATATAAGATTAAATTTTCTTGCAAAATACCCATCGATAAAATCAGTAATACTAGCAAACAAAAATAGTCCAACTCCCAGTTGATGAGCAAATTTAGAATTTTCAAAATAAAAAGTTACTACAATAATAGGAATAATTAAAATTCGGGTGATTGTTAAGTAATTTGGCAGATTTTTATCCATTTGCATTTGCATTTACAGTTATATTATACCGCAGTTATTGCCATTAGTTTAGCTAGCTTAATAGAGTTTTACTCTTATTGCAACTTTGTTTCTGCCTTAACCTAAGTGATAAATATTATCCAAGAGAGAATTAATAAGAATGGCATCATTTTGCTTAAAGATCGGCTCTACTACAGCCTTACTAACACTACTCTTGTATATTTTAAGTAGGGAATGTTACAGCAAGAAAATTTAGCTTCTTCAATAAATCCCCATTTCTTGTCTATTCTCAATAACAACTTTCCTCCTTCTATAATTTAAAAAAGAAGTATTACTACTACAAGTTGTATATTTCCCACAAAACTTTTACTAAAATATCTAAAATGAAAAAATTAAGTTGCTTTGAGGCGTCTTTATTTTGTACCTTTAGTTTTAAAAATACATACTTAAAACAACTTATTGCACTATTATGAAAAGCAAACTACAAAATATCTATAAAAAGCAAGATAAAATCCCCCCTTTAATTGAGGGTCTTTTTAAGGAGCAAGCTATCAAGGATTATTACGTTAAGTTAAGCATATTGTTATCTGAGAGTTCTACTCGAGCAATCTCCAGCGAAAATATTATAGGGAGAGAACAAGAAATTGAGTTAGAGAAGATCTTTGATAATAACAACGCTTTAAACTGTAATAAAGTGTTGATATTAGGGGGTGCAGGAGTAGGGAAAAGCACTTTAATGCAATATATAGCAAATAGATGGGGAAATGATAACTTATGGAACAATAAATTTGATTATGTATATAAAGTTAGTTTAAAGCAGCTATTAACAGAGAGGTGCAAAATCTTTATTGCCAGTCACAAACCTGAATCTAGGTTAGAAGCCTTCATTGCTTATAACCTCCTAGGCGGTGATGCTTATGAAGCGACAAAGTTGCTTAATAATAGAGAAATCCAGATTAAGGAAAAACTTTATTATTAGTAGATGGATATGATGAAGTCAAGCATCTTGAGGGCGATTCAGCGGAATATATAGGCATTACAGATGCAATTATGGGAGTTAATGAAAATTATAATCAGCATAGCTGTATAATGACTAGCAGACCAAATGCGGTTGATCACCAGCTAAAGAAATTATTTGGCACATTAGTTAAGAGCGAAGGATTAGATACAAATGGGATTAATGACTATTTAAATAAGCAATTTAAAAGTGATGATATTAAACTAGAAAACCTAAGCAACCTCCTAGATAAAAATCCGCATTTACAAGAGTTATGCAAGATACCAGTCAACATAGCAATGTTATGTAATATCATTACTGAGAATACTAGCCAGGTAGTTGATATAAACAATATGCAAGATTTGTATCAACAAATGATAGTAGATTTAGGAAAAAGATTTTTCAGTAAGCATCCAAAATATTCTCCAAATAATAATACTAAAGTCCTGAGAGAAAAATTGCAAAATGGAGAGTTTAATATAAAAGAACTAAAGGTATTACAAGAGCTAGCTTCCTATAGCTTTAAAAACAGTGAAGCGCTAACATTTCCTGGAGCAAGCAATAATAGAAATGATATCCAGGATAATACTATTCAAAGTGCTATTAATCGTTGCGCTAAAAAGTCAGGATGGTCGCAAGAAAAAAAACCTACCATATCAGACATTTATAGCTATGGGATACTAAAGACAGAGCTTAATCCTAATACAGAAACGATAATAATGCATGATACTGAGCTAAATGGTCAGTTATTCAGCTTTATTCATCTAACATTCCAGGAATACCTAGCGGCAAATGAGATTATTACGTCATTGCTAAGTTATCAAAACGGGCAAGGCAGATTACCTGAGTATAATTCAGAGATAGGAAATATATGTCAGTTTTTGGCAGAAAACCGAGACAACCCTAGATATTTCATGCTGCTTAAGTTTATGTCGGGGATAGTGTCAAGGAGTGGAAATAATGACTCAATCCAAGCGTTTTGGGAGTCTATGACCTGTAACTTAAACGGAGTACTAGATTTGGGGAATGATAAGAAAGTAGAGTTATTAATGCATCTTCTTGGTCAAATAGACAAAAAGCATTATCAACAATTAACTAAGCAAATACCCAATTATAGTACGATAGAAAAATACATCGATGATACAATAAAAACCCAAGGAATATTCAAATGGGCTGATGTAATAAAAACAAGTAATTACTTAGGCCCAGTAATTCAAGCAATTTTACTAAGTTCTTCAAACCTACAATTAATAGTAGAATTAATTGCCGCTTTAGATAACTCTATAACCTTTAGAAATAGCAAAAACCAAGATTGTCAGCCTTATGATTATGTTAAAGAGTTAATTACCGAGTTATTTACTAAGAGCTATCAAGAAAACAACAATCAACAATTATTAGAATTATATAAAATTATAGCGAGAATTATCCATTTTATTGACCTAGATTCTCAAACTAAATTGCAGATTGTTGAATCGTTGTTAACAAAAATTAATGATAAATCCTCCGCAGCATTGGTAATGCGACACATTAACTCTGATAACAAAAAATATTAACAGCGACGAGCAAGATATAGTAAAACAAAAAATTGGTTATAAGATTCTTGAACTAATAAAAAAGCCTATAAACAACAATCCTAAAGAAATAATAGCATCACTTGGTAAGTCAACACAAGATAAGGTTAATTTAAAGGAAGTGATCAAAACGTTAACCTCTCTGATACCTAATATTAATAATGGAGGGAGTAAAGTTGAGCACACAGAAGTAAAGACTATTAGCGAATCATCTGAGAAAAAAGTCGCGATCACAGCCGAGCAAGCAGCAAAAACTCTCACATCTCTTACTCCAGCTATTAATAATGGAGGGAGCAAAGCCGAACACATAGCAAAGGTCATTGGACAGTTACCTATAGATAAAAGTAAAGCGGAAATGGTAGGAAAGACACTAATCTCTTTAATGCAGGTTTATATAAAGGAATATGTAGCAGCAAAGAATATCACTAAGCTACCTTTAGATACGCTGAATGAAGTACAGATAACCGCCGCCCTAGACAATTTGTTGTCATTAGTTAATAAAGGTAAAAGAGGCAGAGAAGCTGAGTACAAAGCAGCAGAAGATCTTAGAAAGCTGTCACTAGATAAGAATAGTGAAGAGCAAGTGGCAAAAGCCATAACCTCTATGATGCAAAATTATAGAACTGACTACGCAGCAGCATACGCTATAGGTAAATTGCCGCTAAGCAAGCTTAAGACGGAAAAGGCAGAAGAGGCTATAAACTCACTTATGATGCTCCT
>CAZMMN010000005.1:4607-8478 GCA_964567405.1 uncultured Rickettsiaceae bacterium
AAAGGAGGTAACGAAGCAGAGCGCATAGCAACAAAAGCTATCTATAATATAGCGCTCCATTTATCTCTAGAGAAAATAGCTTCAATACTTGAACCGCATTTTACTCATGAAAGATTGCCGCATCTAGTTGATCATATAGCTCGTAATATAGCCTCAAAAACAACTGATGAGATTGGCAATGTAGAACAAATTAAGATTTTACTTGAATTATCAAGCCGAGCTAAAAAGAGTAAAAATTTGGAAGCAACTATATCTAACGTCCTAGGTAAAGTAGCAGAAAATGTAAATATTAAGATCGTAAAAGAACTGCCAACAAATGAAATTTTATCTTACAGCGTAGGGAAGGAATTTTTAACTAAAATATACCAAAGAATATTAAAAGAACCTATATCTCAAGATGGGATAGAAGTAATTAAAGCTCTAACAGAAGCAGGTTTCACTATTTCAGTTAGCAAAAAGCTAAGTAATAACACTGAAAATCCAGAGTCATATGAAATAATTACTTTTAATGGCAATAAATATCAACTAACGGGTAAGACGCCTGAAGATGTGCAAGCTTACATAACTCAAGTAGTAGAAATTATTTGCTCGCCTTGTACCAATATAGTCCAGTTTAAAAATAGCGGTAAGTTTCTTCCTCAAGCAGCGCTAGATGTAGAAGATAATGAAGTAAAAAGCATTATTGATAATAGGTTATGTTTAGCGCAGAGCATCATAATAACTAAAATAAATCAGCATAATGTAATCTATAAAGAAAATAGGGATATTTATGGCATGCATTGTATTGCCAAATATAAGCTGAATAATGCAAGCAATGTATTTGAGAAAATAGGAGAATGGAATGAGCATCCGAAAACCTTATCAGCACAAAAAAAATGGTATGCATGCTAGTATAAGTATAGATAAAAGAGAAAGTATATTTGTTGATAAATACCCAAATTCTAACTCCGTTACAGGTCAGTACCATGCATACACTGCAGCAGTAATTATAATTGACAAAAGTCAGTACAATTCAACGGGAAAACTACAAGATCTAGAGAGTATTATAAGAGATGGCTTCCCCGAAACTATACTAGAAAAATCGTCATGGAAAATTACTAAGCAGTTATTATTCCACCAAGAACTAATAGGTAAGGGCTATACCGATCGCCTTAATTATTTCCAAGATTCTATTGCAAAAATAAAGCAGAAATATAAAGAACATAAAGGCGACCTAACTTATATTAATGACCAACTGGAGCAAGTTAACAGCGACCAACTCAATGATCATGCAAAGTTAGAAATCATTAACGCATTGTTGCACCCTAGTATCTCTTTGCGAGAAACTAGTCCTACGATCGAAACTCAAGCATTTATTATCACTAATATTAATTACGACACTGAACTATTAAACCATCCTGAAATAATGAAGGCGCTGACATCTAAGTATGGCGCAAGCAAAGCAATAAATATTACCTCTTTATTATCGCCTGAGTTAGTAAGAGAGGCAATAGAAACTAATAACAACGAATTAGTATTAGCAGGAGCAGATAGTCTATTTAATTCAATAACAACAATATCAACAATTAATTAAAAGGTAACAATAATGAGTAAGTCTAAAGCACGCCAAAACGTACAAAAGCTACAACAAAATATAGAGAAAGGATTGCAGAATATTCTCGCTGTACAAGGCAGCCCCGAAGCTAGCGCAGCAGCGTTTTTCCTGATGGGAAATGCCTTGTATCAGTCGGGTAATTTTACTTATTCAGAGAAATATTATCAAAAGGCTCAGGATCTGTATAAGCAAGATGGGGCTTCTGCATATGTGGCTGAGGCTAAATTAATCAAGTTGTATGCAAGTTCTGGTAGAACCGAGCAAGTAAGAGAGGGGATAGCTAACCTAAAAAGCAGTTATGCTCAAATAGACCACAAGCCTGCAGTAGCAAAAGAAATTAAAGAAGCTCTCAGTTATTATGGTTTACAAAAATTTCCAATACAGCTTGATAAAATATTAGAAAACTGCCTTAAGTACTTGGAGAATAACCCTGCGCAAACTCAGCAAAGCCCCGTAAAGATAGGTGATATAGTAAGGCTAGATGGGAGCATTACAGCAAGATTAGAAGAGGTGCTGGCTGTTAAACCCTCCGAATTAGCTAAGATTCTGGCTAATAATGGGGGAGTAGCAAGCTATTTAGCTAATATGTTTTCAGCATTAGATGGCAAAATATCTAAACTAGAAAATGAGACAGGTTCAAAGCTAGCAGAACTACAGTCTTCTATTAACAAAAAACCTAACCAAGATGATTTAAAAAAACTTGCCAGTAAAACCAAAAAGCAAATAAAAGAGGTTTATAAGCACGATCAAGAAGAAGTGTCTAAACTAAAAGAAATACTTACAAAAGTAGAAGCAAACTCAGTCTCTAAAACAGATATAGCATATATCGGGGCACGACTAGATGCTGCAGACGCTAAAACATTAGAAGGAGCGCAGCAAATATCAGCCTTGAGAGGTATAGTAGGTAATATTGAAAATAAGGCTGCTGAATTAAAGCTGGACATCAGCAGTTTAGAAAAAACTGTAGAGACCAAAACGAAAGATTTAGCCGAAACTATTAAAACAGCAACCGGAGACATTTATGCGATACTAGAAACCAAAGCTAATCAAGACGATTTAGAATACGTAAATAGTGAACTTGAGGAAATTACTAGCGGAAAATATAACGATACTCAAAAGATTAAAATGCTTGAACAACTAACAGTTAATCTCGAGCAAAAGGTGCAGATGCAAGAATTAACTATTAGTGAATTTAAAGCACAAGTTGAAAGAGAATTTAGACAACAGCAAGATGCTTTATTAGAACTCTCCAATGGTATTAAGAGCATAGAGAGTACTAAAGACATAACGGAACATGAGATAGCTAAACTAATAGCCAATGCTGAGAAGCATAGCAAGGCAATTGCTGAACTAAAAAATAATGTCCAGAACATAGGAGGAATAGTAGATCCACGGATTAAGGAATTTATAGAAAACTATCAAAATCAAAATCCTACCCTTAATAATATAATAGATATAACTCATGAATGCAAAGCTCTAAACAGCTCCATTAGTAATGAAGAAATAGCAAAAATGCTAAGTGAGGAATTAGATAAAGTAAAAAGCGAACTGGGGGCAGAATTCCAGCATATCAATGATGCTTTAACTAGAACGGAGATTTATAAGAGAGCTGAGCTATCAAAAGCCGTGACATCTCTAAGCAATGAGGATGCAATATATGCTAAATTTTTTGCTGTAAGCTTATGTAATTATATAATGGTATATACCGAAGCAAAGCAAGGGTTATTCGAAGTAACTAAGCATAAGCTAGCTCCAAACTGGTTTTCGTCTGGCGTAAAATTAGTACCTGTTATTGGCAATGCGCTGGAAGTCATAACTCAGTATGTTAACGAGATATATGGTACTATTGATACTCTTACTAAACAACTGAAAATAGAAAAGATAAGTGAGATAAGAGCCCAACATTTCGCCATAAACGACCTGCAGCTTTATGCTCAAGAGGTAGCGTTAGATATGTTGCAAAACCCCGCAGTTCATCTAAGCTTACATCCTAGCAATAGGAATAATAGCGCAAATGCTGCTGGAGTGATACAAAAAACCCAAAAGGCTTATAAACAATTCAAGGAAGCAATTGATACTTACACTGCATTCCTAAAGCAAAAAACCTTAGGAATAGATACAGTCGATGCGGATGTCGCCAAAATATCTAGCATAGCTCTGCAACATGTATGCATTTTTATGGAAGCGCTCTGTAAGCTGGGTAAAGATACTAATGGCATTAGCATACTGCCAAGAGAACAACAATTACAGGATTTTGTCAATAATAGCGTGCTAAAT
>CAZMMN010000005.1:8578-17674 GCA_964567405.1 uncultured Rickettsiaceae bacterium
GTAAAGAAGATAAAGACAAGAAGTCTACTTCTTGTCTTTATCTTCTTTTTCATTATCATTGCCATTTAATACATCTTTAAAAGCTTTTAGTCCTCTTGCAAGGTCTGCCATAACTTGTGGCAACTTGCCAGCTCCAAATAGCAACAAGATAATCAATAATATTACTAACAAATGGCTAAAGCTAATTCCCATGGTTATTATTTGACGTTAAAAAAGGTGGAAGTATCTTAACAAACAATTATTATAGAAGAATGCCGAATGTCAATCACTAAACTCAATTACATATTACTGCCAGTAACTTTTAATAAATTAGCATAATGATGTGCTAAGGTTCTTACTCCATAAATCCAAATAATGCACACTAATACAAACATACACATTAAAAACCCTGCTATATCATCATGCACTGCATTTGGAAAAATGGTAAATGAAACAAATTGTAGGACTGCCCCCGCAGATTTGCCGATCTTTACGCCTATAATATCTACTGCTGCTTTCCCTTTAGTTTGCATCTCGCTATCAAGCGGTATATAGACCATTTCCTTAGTAGAATCAAATAATGAATATTTAGTACCCTTACCCAACACATTTTGCATTCCTCCTACAAAAACTATCACCATTAGAGGCGAGATATAAGAAAAACCAGAAGCGAATAATGGTAAATAGTTTTTTTCCATTAATACAAAAGTAAAGAATGTTAACCCGGCAAACATTATCATCGCCGGAGTAATAACTGCTCCCCAAAACCAACCGAAAATTCTAATTATAGAACTACCGATAAAACAAACAAATAAGGTGCATATTCCTGTCCAAAATAGCACGCTACCTTGGTAGGACATAAAATCTTCCGCTTTCGGATATAGCTGTTTTGTTTTTGACATCCACAACCCTTCAATGAGGTTAATAGACATTGAATAGGAAATTAACAAAATACAAATAACCCCTAAATATTTAGACGTCAACACCATTTTAGCGCTATCCATCAAGCTAAGCTTTAAGATATCTACCCGCTGATTTTTAAATATTATATTTTTATCAGTTTCAATAATTCGTCGTTCGATAAACCTATGCAAGATTAGGCAAACTATCCCAGAACCAATAACAATAATCATAAAGGACTTTAACACAATTTCAGTCTTATCGCTAATATTGGAAAATAGAGGCAATAAAAAATGAGATCCTTTAGCAAAATAAATAATTATACTGCCTGAAATTAGCAAATTAGTCTGTCCAAAAAGATTTAAGAAAGTATAAAATCTAGAGGCTTGCTCAAGTTTAGTAGTCTTATTAGCAAATTGCCAGTAAAGCAGTGAAAAGACCACTACCGGCCATAACTCCCCCATAATATAGAAGAGCACAAAACTCCACTTGCCCCACATAATTATAAACCATTTTAGCCTAGGCAACAGCTCAGCATATTCCTTCACCACCGCAGGATCAGGATGAAAATAATCACGATTAGGAAATAAAACAAAAGCAAAAATTATAAAAAAACCTAAAAAAAAGCATACTATTATCCTAAATACTTGCTCAGTAGTCATCAAGTTACAGAGCTTAGAATAAATTACCACAAAAGCAATACCACAAGGCATTTCCCCCCAAATCTTGATAAAGCTCAACACCTCCGTACCAATCAAAGTTACCACTAAACTATCTTTACAACAGCGCACCAAATTTTGATTAAGCAGAATAGTAAACATAAGCAGCGCCATTGGAATAAACTGGGTAAGTTCATATGATCTAATAGGCCAAATTATATGCCTTATCTTACTGTTTCTTGCTCTATTCCATAAGTTAGCAGAAAGCACTACTTCACTCATATTTCTTATATATCTTGCTAATTTTAAAGCAGGCTAAACCATAAGAGAAGAACTGTCAATTATTAAATATTTCCTCTTTTTATGGAGAAATTCAGGAGTTTTTAACGTAGTTTTAATGAAGATAGACCAATAAGAGCGAAAACTATAGCTATCACCCAAAATCTTACTACTACCTTTGATTCTTGCCAGCCTTTTTTTTCAAAATGATGATGCAGGGGCGCCATTTTAAATATTCTTTTGCCACCTGAAAATTTGAAGTAATAGACTTGAAGTATAACGGACATGGTTTCTATTACGAAGAGTCCGCCAATAATACTAAGCACAATTTCATGTTTGGTAATGACGCTTAACATCCCAAGGCTAGCGCCAAGACTAAGGCTACCCGTATCACCCATGAAGATTTCAGCTGGCTGAGCATTAAACCATAAAAACCCTAAGCTCGCTCCCAAAATGGCACCGCAAAAAATACTTAACTCCCCTGCTTCCGGTACGTAGAGTAACTGTAAGTAATTAGCGTAAAAATTATTGCCTACTAAGTAGCTTATTAGCCCGAAAGAAGCGGCAGAAATAGCAATGGGTACAATCGCAAGACCATCTAAGCCATCAGTTAGATTAACCGCATTTGAGCTCCCAACAATCACCACCACCGAAAAAGGAAGATAAAACAACCCTAAATCCCACATTATGTTTTTTAAAAATGGGAAGGTAAGCATATTAGTGTTGCTGGGTATTTGCTGTAAGATCAGACAAGCAACGAGACTTACACAAAATTGTAAAAACATTTTTGTCCTGCTACTAATGCCCTTTGAATTATTTTTCGTTACTTTAGCGTAATCATCTATAAACCCTATTAGTCCAAAGCTAACTATTACGTATAATGCAATCCAAATATATGAATTACTAAGATCAGCTAAAAATAAAGTAGAAATTAAAACTGCAATAATTATTACTATTCCTCCCATTGTAGGAGTGCCCACTTTGGTACGGTGAGACTGTGGACCATCCTCCCTAATTGGTTGTCCATATTTTTGCAAGCATCTCAAATAGCGAATTAAATGAGGAGTAATAAAAAAAGAAATAATTAAACCCACTAAAATAGCAAGCCCACTGCGAAAAGTGATGTAATGCACTAAGTTAGCAATATGAGATTTATGGATATAAGGAAGCAATAAATTATAAATCATTTATGTCTCCTGAAAACATTGGATTATTTTCTCTAGCTTTAAGCGTCTTCCTCCTTTTATTAATACTAATTCCTCTCCTTCTATTAAATTGTCTATATTAGCAATTAAGGCATCAGCATCATCAAAGCATTTAGCAATTATATTGTTCATCAGTCCAGCGTACATACATTTTACCTCCTCTCCTACAAGAAATACTTTACTCGCCCCAGAGGCAAGAATATAAGGAATTAATTCTAGATGTAGCTGCCATGAAGCTTCTCCTAGCTCTGGCATATCTCCTATTATAGCAACTTTTTTTGGATGGTTGACTTGGGTAAAATATTCTAATGAAGCTTTTAGAGAAGCAGGGTTGGCGTTATAATAATCACAAATTAATTGATAATATTTCCCCTCTCTAGTTACCTTAATTATTTTTCCTCTTCCATCAATTAGCTCTATTTTACTTAAGCTCTGAGCTGCTTTATGAGTATCCAGTCCTACTACTGACGCTATCATCAAGCAAGCAGCAAAATTGCGTGCGAAATGTTCTGGAATAAAGGGCAACTCAAGTTCATGAACATGCGCAAAAACTTTGTAAGATAAACGTACCTTATCGCCTATCTTCTGATAAGATGCAAGCTGTGAATGAGAGGCAGCGCTTTTACCAAAAGTATAAATATTTTTAGCTTTTATCCCTAACCGCTCCAAGTTGAACATCATTCTACCATAATATTTATTATCTATGCTAATGATGGATTTACCTTCTTTGCTAAGCCCCTCAAAAATTTCACATTTTGCATCCGCAATCTCCATTACAGAATTAAAAAATTCTAGATGGGCTTCAGAGATCCAGGTTATTAATGCAATATCAGGACGCACCATTTCCGTAAGGCTCCTAATCTCACCAACACGATTCATCCCCATTTCCAAAATCGCGTAATCCACATCATCAGGCATTGAGGCAAGATTTATCGGCACCCCTAAATGATTATTAAAATTTGCTCTACTTGCAAAAGTGTTACCGAATCCACTAAGCATTACCTTCAGTGCTTCTTTAGTGGTGGTTTTTCCAACACTTCCTGTTATTCCAATGAGTTTAGCGCGTGACTTTTGGCGCTTGTAGTCCGCCATTTTTTTTAGAGCAGCTAAAGTATCTTCCACTACTAGCTGACATTCTTCCTTTATCTCTAGTAAACGCCTGCTGGTAATTACCAAGGCTGCACCTCGTGCTACTGCTTCCTTAGCATAATTGTGCCCATCACGATTACCCTGGAGGGCGATAAATATATCGCCTTTTTCTACATCATTTGAATTAAATTGTACTACTTGCCCCATTAGCGCCGGATTCACTGTTAAGTTTAGCGCTTCACTTAACGCCTGCGCGGACCAAATGACTTTCTTTTGCATAAATTTTCTCCTACCCAGCAATAGCTGTTTTTGCAATTTTAATATCGCTACACTCTATCTTTTTATTATTAATCAGTTGGTATTCCTCATGTCCTTTACCAGCAATTAACAAAATATCTCCCCGTTGCATATTCTTAATAATTTTAGCCATTGCCTCCTGGCGATCTTCTATTTCGGAGCAATTACAATCAGAAATCATTAATGCGCCTTGCAAAATTTCCTTTCTAATTTTTGCTGCTTCTTCATTGCGCGGATTATCATCCGTAATGATTACCTCATCGGCAATAGCTGCAGCAATGCTACCCATTAATGCTCTTTTAGATGTATCCCTATCGCCACCACAACCAAAAATCACCTTAAGCTTTCCTGCAACTTTAAACTTGTTTAAAGCTAATAAAGAACTTCTTAGAGCCTCTGGCGTATGGGCATAGTCAATAAAAACTTGGAATGGATGGCATGGAGAAGTTACTCTCTCGAGTCGCCCTCTTACTGCCTTAACTTGCGGCAACTTTTTAACTATTTCTCCAAAATCTACACCGCTTTTATGTACTAGCGCTGCCGCAATTAATAGATTAGTAACTTGAAAAGCTCCTACTATCTCGGTGACTACCTCATATTCTTGTTGATTAAAAGAAAAGCTGAATAGTTGACTAGCCCCCACGATAGAAATCAAATTAACCCGAATTTTCCCTGTCTCCCCAACCGTTATCAAATCTTGGTTAGATTTATCTGCCCATTGTTTAACTAATGCTTGCCTTAGCAATTCGGAATTCACTACTGCGCTGCCGTTAGGTGCCAAATTATCGAGAAACAACTTTAATTTAGCATGCAGATAATTATCTAGGGTTTTATGATAGTCTAAATGGTCATGGCTAAAACTAGTAAAGGCAGCTAGTTGCGTCCTTATACCATGTAAACGATGCTGCTCAATGCCATGACTAGATGCCTCAAACGCCACATGACTCACTTTGTTTAAGGCAAGAAAATGCAAAATTTTTCTAAAAGACAAAATATCCGGCGTGGTTAATCCGTCGCTTATTGACAGACCCTTCGGAGCCTCGCCTTGCACGCCTAGTGTTCCTATGCTGCAGCTCTTCATTCCAAATAAGCCAAAGAGCTGCTGGCAGTAAGATACTACCGAAGTCTTGCCATTAGTTCCGGTGACTGCTATCAATGTCTCTGGTACAGTTGGATAAAATAAGGCAGCTGCTGCAGCGAGAATTATTGCCGCATTATCTACATAAAATATTTTATCTTTATCGCCGAAATTACTGCTTTCGATTGCCTGCTTATCTTCGCTAATAATTAGCTTAGCCCCTCTTTTTACTGCATCAGCAATAAAGAGGTTGCCATCAACATTTTCTCCTTTTATAGCAATAAAAGCATCGCCGCTTTTAATTTGCCGTGAATCAAAATGTACCCCAGTAACTCCAAACTCTTTAAAGAGCTTAGATAGGTTATACCGCATTATCAATCTTATAATTTATGTTCATTATATCTTGTACTTCTGGGTCATTTTCATCCACCGTCTCTATACCATACAAAGTAATCATCCTTTCAATGACTTTGCCAACTGCGGGCGCAGCAGTCCAACCTGCAGTAGCGAAACCAAAGGATTCCTTGATGCCCTTTGGCTCATCAAACATGATATAAATTATATATTTAGGATTTGAAATAGGAAAAGCACCTACAAAAGAAGATATACGGCTATTTTTTACATACCGTCTTCCTACTAATTTTTCTGCCGTGCCAGTTTTACCTCCTACTAAATATCCTTTAACTTCTGCCTTTCTTCCTGTTCCTTCGCTTACTACTAATCTAAAGAGCTTGCGCATGTTTTTAGAAGTTTCTTCGTTAAACACTCTTACGGCTGTATGCTTATGTTCCTTTTTTTTAATTAAGCTTAAGGGATATAAATATCCTCCATTAACTACCGGCATTATAGCTTGGACAAAGTGCAGGGGGGTAATGGATAAACCATAGCCATAAGACATGGTGACCAAACTTAAGTCACTCCATCTATTGTAAGAAGGAAAAAGAGGGCAACCACGCTCTGGCAACTCTACTTGCAGCTGCTCGAGTAACTTAAGATTTCTTAAATATTGCTCTAAATTATTTTTGCCAATCTCTAGCATTATCTGACTGACACCAATATTGGAAGAATGGAGAAAAATTTCTGGCACTGTGTGCCAACCTTGTTTAGGATGAAAATCTTTTAGTGTAAATTTGCCCACTCGCATATAACTTATATCATATACATCATTGATAGTAATGGAGTTAGTATCAAAGCCCATAGCCATCGTCAAAGCCTTGAATACGGAGCCCATCTCATAAGTGCCGAGGCTTGCTATATTAAATAGCTCCGCAGCTGTTGCTTTACTAGGATAATGAGGATCGAAATCAGGTTTACTTACCATAGCTAGGATTTCGCCATTATTAGGGTCGGCTATAATTCCTACTGCTCCTACCGCTTGAAATGTTTTAGCAATCTTATCAATTTCTTCGTTTAAAATATTTTGTAGTCTTACATCGATAGTCAACTCTAAAGGAGAATTAAGAGCTGTTTTATTTGGGCTGGCATTCGGTTCTGAGTTAGTTAGAAATTTATCAAACTCTCTTTCTACTCCAGCAAGCCCCACCCCATCTCTCCCTACATAACCAATAATATGCGATAACAAATTAGCGTAAGTGTAAATTCGCCGCTGTTCCTGTTCGAAATCAAAGCCAGGCAACCCTAAGTTAAATACTTGTTCTTGCTGTTTAGGAGTAAGGTCACGATAGATCCAGACGAAATTTTTATTACTTGCAAGTTCAGTTGATAATTTTTTAACATCAATAGGCAAAATTTTAGCCAGCTTTTCTAATGATTGCTTGGGGTTAACCACTTTTTGAGAAAAGGCAAATAATGAAGAGGAGGGTAAATTTACTGCCAGCAGATTACCGTTGCGGTCGACTATTTCTTTTCTAAAATTATTATTCCTAGTACTATATAATCGATTTTTAGCATAATCCGTAGTTGCAATAATAATTACTCGATAAGACAATATTGAGAAACAGACAATAAAGCTAAAAATAATGAATATTAATCTAACTCTGATAGTGATAGAGCTCGTGTCCCAGGGAAATATAGAATTATCTATCGGTTTTTGACCCATCCTGTTGCAAGCCTTCTCCTCATAATCTTGTTGTTTAGTTGGATAGAGCCAGTTTTTTAACCCCATTTTATTCTTACCTCTTATCGGAAACCATATGCAAATACTTAACCGCAGACTTCTTATATCGCCATTTCACTTTAGGCTTAATTAAATTTGCTTCCATTATGCTGAGTTGTTTAAGCGTAAGTTGATGCTCATCATACTGGTAGATAAGCGGGTCTTTGATCATTTGCGCGATACTCACTGGCTCAAGTTCTAAATATTGGGGATAGAGCTGCTTTAAACGCTGAGGCGAAGAAAGATAAGAAAATTCAGCTTTTAAGACATGAATAGCATTCCTTTCGTAATTAATTTGCCTGCCTACCTCACTAAGTTGGTAATTTAGAGTATTTACCTTATCCTTGATGGCAAATAAACTACAAATCGCAATGATCATCATCGCAAATGCTAATAAATAATTGCTAAATTCTCTAACTAACATGTTAATTACCAATCTTTTTAGCTGCTCTTAATCTTGCTGAGCGACATCTAGGATTACTTTTAATTTCCTCTACTGAGGAGGAAAGCGGTTTTTTAGTTAAAATCTTCAACCAGTTCTCCGGATCGTTCCTATCTTCCATTACAGCATATTTAGACCGCGCAACAGTTTTAACAGCATTTAATTTAAAAAAACTTTTCACTATTCTATCTTCTAGAGAATGAAACGATATAATAACTACCCTTCCTTCAATCTTTAAAAGCTTTCTAACACTCTGCAAAAACTCTTCCAGCTGCTTTAGCTCATCATTGATATATATTCTAATTGCCTGAAAGGTTTTAGTAGCTTGGTCTATTTTTCCTCTTCTTACGACGCTGCTGCGCACTATATTTGCTAGCCTAGCAGTGGATAAAATTGCTTCCATTTCTCTTTCTTTCACAATTCTCTTCGCAATTTTGCGCGAAAGATTCTCTTCTCCATAGCGATAAATCACATCAGCTATTTCTTCTTCGCTCGCATTATTTATAAAGTCCGCCGCATTTATTCCTTCTTTGCTCATTCTCATATCAAGAGGTCCGTCATGGGTGAAGGAAAATCCTCTACTTGCATCATCAATCTGCATAGAAGAAACACCAAGATCAAGAATTATCCCATCAAATTTAGTACCTTCAGTCTTAGCAGCAACATCACTAAAGTTAGAAGCAATAAAGGAAAATTTATTCTTATGTTCAATAATCATCTTATCAGCATAAATTTTGACATTGGGGTCTTTATCTACCGCTACTACCGAACATTCGCAACTATTTAAGATTGCTTGGCTCATTCCCCCTGCCCCAAACGTCCCATCTAAAAAAATTTCGCCTTTCTGAGGAGCTAAATACTGCAATACCTCAGCTAGCATTACTGGAGTATGAGCTAAAAATAATTCTGGAACCGTCATAAATTAAATAAATCTAAATATTTTTTAAAGTTAACTGACTTTTCTGAGCAAATTGCCTGGCTGAAGCTAAGTAACCTTCAAAAGTTTCAGGCTGCCAAAGCTCAAACGTCAACCCCTTACCTACAAAACAGAC
>CAZMMN010000005.1:17684-23336 GCA_964567405.1 uncultured Rickettsiaceae bacterium
GGCAAGATTATTCTTCCCTCTCCATCCAACGGCAATTGATTTGCCTCCCCTAAAATAACAGTCTCAAGCACATCGCGTTCTTGAGAGTAAGGCGCCAACCCATTAATAATGGTGCTAAGTTCTTGTAGTCTTGTTAAGCTACAAGCCTCAATACATCTATGTCTGAATGATGGATAGGCTATTATGCCGCTAAAAGACTGGTCAGCAAGAACGGTTCTATAGCTTATTGGCACTAAGACTCTTCCTTTCTTATCAAGATTATTGATATATTTAGAGAGAAAAATTTTCATTTATAAAACTTCCTTAGTGTTTTACCTTTTCTATAAAATTACTACCATTTTGGTGATTTTTGGGTTATTTTGGGTTTATATGGGAATAATTGGAAGATATTAAACTAAACTTTTTTAGTCAAGTGATATTTTAACAGCAGACTAATATAAATAATTAAAGAGAATAAAAATCTTTAATAGGCAGTTAGTCACTTTAAAGTTAGCTATAAGTATCTTATTGACTTAAATACAGTTAATGGTAATTTATTAACTTTTTAAAGGTAAACAAATATGTGGATAGAAAAAGCGTACGCAAGCAATGATACTATAGCTGTTAATCAAACTGAAAGCCCAGCAAAATCCGTAGATGCTTTTTCTTTTGCTTCTGGCTGGACAAGCATAATACCTATGGTACTAATTTTTATAGTATTTTATTTCTTGCTAATTCGTCCGCAAGAAAAGAGGCGCAAGCAACAAGAATCACTAATAGGCAGCGTTAAAAAAGGAGAAGAGGTACTAACCACCAGCGGTATTTTTGGGATAGTAAACAAAATTAACGACGCAGACCATACAGTAGAAGTTGAAATAGCCAAAGGCATCACCGTGAAATTCCTTAAAACTGCTATAGCAGATATACTAAGCCGCAGAAAAGAGGAAAAATCTAATAAACAAAATAAAGGTGACAAATAGTGCATAGAATTCCAAAGTGGAAACTACTTATTTCTATTATCTGGACTATTATAGCGCTAATATATGCTTTACCTAATTTTAAGAATCTAGGAGCGGGGTGGTCGCTGCAAAATAAGCTCAATCTCGGTCTGGACTTACAAGGAGGAGTGCATTTACTGTTAGAGACAGATTTTAAATCCTATCTAACGGAAGTTACTGGGAATCTAGCTGACAATATTAAGAAAAGTTTTAAAGAAGAAAAAATCGGCTATAAGAATTTTAGCCTTAAAAAAGACGTTGTCCAATTTGAACTGAGAGATATAGAAAGCTTTAAAAGAGCAAAAAAAATAATCAATAATATTGACTATAATCTTAAAATATTAAATGAGAACGGAAATATTAAAGTTCAATATGATGAAGCCAATTATTCTTATCTGCTTAATAAGGTCATTGAGCAATCTATTGAAATAATAAGACTGCGCGTAGATGGCAGCGGAATCAAAGAGCCAGTAATTCAAAGGCAAGGCAATAACCATATCTTATTACAAGTACCTGGAGAGGATAACCCGCAAAATCTAAAAAATGCTCTTGGTCAAACTGCCAAACTAACCTTTCACCTGGTAGATGAAGCATCTAGCATCCAGGAAGCTTTTAAAGGACACTTACCAGCAAATTTAATGCTTGTCAAAGACGCGGGAGAGCATTACTTATTGGTAAAGAAAAAGCCAGCTCTCACTGGCGAACATTTGACTAGCGCCAAAGTTATGTTTGATAAGAACTCTCTTGCCGCTGTAGCTTTTTCCTTTGATAATTACGGCAGCAAAATATTTGCCGAAATTACTAAGAAAAATTCCGGTAGGAGATTAGCCATTATTCTAGACAATAAACTGCTTAGCAGCCCCGTAATAAATGAACCTATTCTTGGAGGTAACGGCATAATATCTGGCAATTTTACTATTGAATCAGCAAATGAATTGGCGTTATTGCTTGAATCAGGAGCTCTTCCTGCCCCTCTTAACATAGTTGAGGAAAAAAGCATAGGACCAAGCCTTGGCGCTGATTCCATTGCAGCAGGCAAAAAAGCAGCGGTAATTGCTTTTGCCAGCGTAGCAACATTTATGATTTGGTCATATGGAATATTTGGCTTATTTGCTAACATAGCTCTAACCCTTTCCTTACTATACATTATCGCATTACTGACAATGCTGCAAGCTACCTTAACCCTCCCAGGCATTGCAGGAATTATTCTCACCATTGGCATGGCAGTAGATGCCAACGTCCTAATTTATGAACGCATTAGAGAAGAATTAAGTAAGGGTAGCTCCAACCTTTATGCAATCAAGCTAGGATTTGAGTCAGCTTTTGCAACGATTGCTGATTCTAATATCACTACTTTAATTGCAGCATTTTTACTATACATATTTGGAGTAGGAGCGATTAAAGGATTTGCGGTTACCCTAACAATAGGGATTTTATCTTCTATGTTTAGCGCAATAATTGTCACTAAACTGCTAATAGATTTATGGGTTCAGTATTGCCGACCTAATAGTTTGGAGCAGATCTTTTGCAATTTAAGTTCTTCTAACAAATCTCAAAATTAATTATTGCTTTCTAAGGTTAGGACTGCGCACCATCTTCATTCCGGAGCAACCGTAGCCGTAGCACAACCACGCCATTTTTAAGTAAGATGAGTATATATTAGCTGTTGCGCTAGAGAGATTGACTTAATATAGTTAATCTATAATATGAAAAGAATAATGCATTATAAGTTCCCAAAGTTTAATAGCTACAAAAATGAATATCCACGAATATCAAGCCAAGCAAATTCTAAAAAACTTTTCCATCCCAACTTCTAGCGGCGTAGTAGCAACTAACTCAATGGAGATCGATGCTCTCATCGATAGCTTAGATGCTGAGCTATATGTAGTAAAAGCGCAAATTCATGCGGGCGGCAGAGGTAAAGCAGGTGGAGTTAAGGTAGTCAAAAGCAAAGCAGAAGCCAAACAAGCAGCGCACCAAATGTTTGGTTCTACTCTAATCACTCACCAAACAGGAAATAGCGGACAAAAAGTCAGGCGAGTATATATAGAGAAAGGCTGTCACATCGCCAAAGAATATTATTTTAGTTGTGCAATTGATAGAAGCAGCGGCAAAATTGCTTTCATAGCCTCCCCAGAAGGAGGAGTAGATATTGAAGAAGTAGCATTACGCTCGCCAGAAAAAATAACAAAAATCACTATTGACCCTGCTACCGGCGTCATGCCTTTTCATTGTCGGCAAATTGCCTTTGCCTTACAACTGAAAGGAGAACAAGCCCAGCAGCTTATCAAAATTGTGCAGTCAACCTATCAAGCTTTTATAGAGACTGATGCTAGTCAGATTGAAATTAATCCTTTGGTATTAACTACTGAGGGAAATATTTTAGCGCTTGATGCCAAAATCAATTTTGATGACAACGCCCTCTTTAGGCACCTAAATATTCAAGAATTACGCGATGAAGACGAAGAAGACCCGCTAGAGATTAGAGCATCTAAGGCAGGACTAAGCTATGTTAAGATGAACGGAAATATCGGTTGTATGGTTAATGGAGCTGGTCTAGCCATGGCTACTATGGATATTATTAAACTATATGGCGCAATCCCTGCTAACTTTTTAGACGTTGGCGGCGGCGCAGATAGAGAAAGAGTAGCGGAAGCTTTTAAAATCATCCTAGCAGATTCATCAGTACAAGGGATTTTAGTTAATATTTTTGGCGGTATCATGCGTTGTGATATCATTGCGGAAGGAATTATTGCCGCCGCCAAAGAAGTTAATCTCCATGTCCCGTTAGTAGTAAGGCTAGCAGGAACTAATTTTGAACTCGGTAAAGAAATATTAGCTAATTCTGGGCTGAAAATAATTACCGCTGAGGACTTAGCAGATGCTGCCAACAAGATTGTCGCAGTAATAAAGTGATCTTCATGTTAATTGTTAATTGAAACGAGAGAAAAATGGCAATATTAGTTAACAAAAATACCAGGGTAATTTGTCAAGGCTTCACTGGCTCACAAGGTACTTTCCACTCAGAACAAGCAATTCTTTACGGAACTAAAATGGTAGGCGGAGTTACCCCTGGCAAAGGTGGTCAAACCCATCTTGACTTACCAGTATATAATACAGTGCTTGAAGCAAAACAACGAAGCAACGCAAATGCTAGCGTCATTTATGTACCGCCCGCTGCTGCTGCTGATTCTATCCTAGAAGCAATCGAAGCAGAGATAGAATTGGTAGTGTGTATTACTGAAGGTATTCCCATACTGGATATGGTAAAAGTAAAAAGAGCTCTCATTGGCTCCAAGACTCGGTTAATTGGTCCAAATTGTCCAGGTATCATAACTCCTGGCGAATGTAAAATTGGCATTATGCCTGGTCACATTCATAAGAGAGGCATAATAGGAATTGTTTCACGCTCAGGCACTCTAACCTACGAAGCAGTAGCCCAAACCACTGAAGTAGGACTTGGGCAGTCAACTTGTATTGGCATTGGCGGGGATCCAGTGAACGGTACTAACTTTATTGACTGTGTAAAGATGTTTTTAGAGGATCAAGAAACTAAAGCAATTATCATTATTGGAGAAATTGGCGGTAGCAACGAAGAAGAAGCAGCGGAATTTATTAGAACCTCGTCAATAAAAAAGCCAGTAGTAGGATTTATCGCCGGACAAACTGCTCCTCCTGGCAAAAGAATGGGACATGCTGGGGCCATTATAGACGGCGGCAAAGGCTCAGCGCAAGATAAGATAGAAGCCTTTAAAGCCGCAGGAATAACTATTGCTAACTCTCCCGCTGAGATTGGCAAGACTATGCTAAACTTGCTTAAAGACTTCTCTGCTTACTAAATATGCTTAAGCAAATTTTCAGCGAATTAAAGGAAGAAGCACTAACTGGCAAGTATGATTTTTTACAATTTAGTAAGATTGCTCTGCCAAATATTCTTAAACTATCTGCTCAATTAAGCGCTAGATATCGCACAGTTGTTATAGTAGGCTTTGGAGCATCTTCTCTAAATTCCAGAGCGCTTGCCAGTGCAATTGCTAGTCCTGCCAAAAAAATTATTTACCTTGATAGTATAGATATACTAGAAATAGAGGAAAAACTTAGCGGTGATTTAACAGATAGTGTGTTTTTCATTATTAGCAGATCAGGCAACACTAACGAAACTTATCTACTAGCCAGATATTTATTAGAAGCAAGACAAATATCGACTAAAGATATTTATATTATCTCGCCTCGCGGTGAGAATCTACTATTTAAGCTAAGCAGCTCTTATTCCACCTATTATCTCGAGCATGAGCCAATAAGCAGCGGCAGGTTCGGTGTTATTTCTGCAAACGCTTTACTGCCTTGTATGTTGGCAGGACTCGACGGCAACAAGTTTATTGCCTGCGCTTCTGAGATATTATCTAACTTATTGGAAGAGGGGCAAAACCTCATAGAAAAAGCTAAGTGGCACCTCGATAATTATTATGCGGGCAAGCGCACTTTAGTTACCTTAAATTATTGCTATCAACTAGATGGAATATGCAGGTGGCAGCAACAATTAATAGCGGAATCGCTCGGGAAAGCTGGGTTCGGTATTACACCTGTGCTTGCGCGCGGTACATTTGATGAGCACAGCCAGCTCCAGCTTTATCTAGAAGGTCCAAACGATAAGTTTTATAAGATAATTGGCGCT
>CAZMMN010000006.1:0-18300 GCA_964567405.1 uncultured Rickettsiaceae bacterium
GTCCCATCTTTTTTTGAGTTAGAGCTAGCTCACCCGCTTCTAAAATCACCTCTTTAAGATTGGTAATTAAATTGTTCATTAACTTAAAAGTTTTTATTAGTGTTTATCACTGCTGTAACGGTATTCTTTAGCAAAAATGCTACTGTCATTGGACCTACTCCTCCTGGCACGGGCGTTATATATCTTACTTTATTATATACATTTTCAAAATCTACATCTCCCACAATATTATTGTCGTCAATAGGATTAATCCCCACATCAATCACTATGCAATCAGAATTAAAATACTCACTAGAAAGCCAACGCGGCTTTCCTACCGCACTAACTACTATATCTGCCGCCTTCGTTATCCTAGCAAGATTAACTGTATTTGAATGACAGATAGTTACAGTACAATCTTGACTCAGCAATAAAGCAGCAAGAGGCTTGCCTACAATATTTGACCTGCCAATTATGACGGCATTCTTTCCCTGTAAGTTAGGCTCACACTCTTTAATTAGCTGGAGACACCCAAGAGCAGTACATGGTATGAATCCTTTTTGACAAGATGTATGCAAGCACCCAACATTTAATGGATGGAAGCCATCTACATCTTTATTAGGGCTAATTGCTAATAAAATAATATCTTTATTAATATGCTTAGGCAAAGGCAACTGCACTATAATGCCCGCCACGTTTGCATCGCTATTTAACTGCTCAATCGTTGTTAAGAGTTCGTGGTCAGTAACTGCTTCACTTAAGCCTACCTTAAAAGCCGGTAAACCAATTCTCGCCGCAGACTTTAACTTATTTTTTACATAAATGCCGGTAGCTCTATCCTCTCCAACCACTATGATTGCTAATGACTGAATAAGACCGCCAGCCTGCCTAATTGAATCAATTCTAGAAGCCAGCTCATCCAATATTCGGTCTGCAATTTCCCGCCCATTAAGTATCTGCATGTAATTATATATAATCAAGGAATTCCCTTAGTGGTAGAATGCTGAAAATGCAAGGCTTTCCCTGCAAATACCTTACTATAAGCATGATGCATACAAGCAGCCGCTTCAGCAAATCCCGTCAGGATTAGCTTCAATTTGCCTGGGTAGCTGGCAATATCGCCAATAGCATATATTCCATGGGTAGAAGTCTGACAATGAGGATATTCCACTACAATATGATTAGACTTAATATTAATGCCCCATTGGAAAATAGGACCTAAATCTTGCGCTAAACCAAAGCAAGGAAGCAAAATATCAGCCTCTAATCTTCTAATACCGCCATCAAAATCTTTAATTGTTATTGTTTCTAAATAACCATTGCTTCCTATTAGTTGCTCTAATTGGTAAGGAATAACTAGCTCAGCCTTACCCATTCGAGCAAGTTCGGTTAGTTGCCTAACGCTCTCCGGCGCCGCCCGAAATTTATCTCTCCTATGTATTAGGTAAATTTTCTTAGCTACTTCTGCTAAAGATATCGCCCAATCAACCGCCGAATCTCCTCCACCAGCTATTACCACAACCTTATCAGCAAATCTTTCCCTTTTATCTACAAAGTAAAAGATAGATTTTCCTTCAAAATTTTCGATTCCCTCTAGCGGCGGCTTGTTAGGTCGAAAAAATCCCGGTCCGGTAGCAATTACCACCACTTTTGCCTTTATCGAAAGGTTTTTTGCAGTAAAAATGCGAAAATCTTGATCTTCTTCAGGTAACAAGTTAACTACTTGCTGGTCAAGATGATAAGAATGATTAAAAGGAGCAGTTTGCTTGGCGAGCTGTTCTACCAAATCCGCAGCTATAATTTTTGGATAGGCAGGAATATCATAAATAGGCTTTTCAGGGTAGAGAGTAGTACACTGACCTCCTATCACTTTTAAGGAATCGATTATATGGCACTTCATTCCTAGCATTCCCGCCTGAAAAGCGGCAAATAAGCCCACTGGTCCTGCCCCGATTATTACAATATCTGTTTGCATATAATGTGCGAGTAGTTAGGAAAAAATATTGTTTGGAACCCCACTGCTTAATCCAAATTATTATTTGGCAGATGTTAATTCAGAAGGATCAGCCTCTTTCAGCATATAACCACGCCCCCATACCGTCTCGATATAATTAACGCCACCAGCAGCCTCTCCAAGTTTTTTGCGTAATTTACAGACAAATACATCAATAATCTTAGTATCTGGCTGTTCGTTACCATTATAAAGATGACTTAGCAGCATTTCTTTAGTAAGAACTGTACCCTGACGTATAGCTAGCAGTTCTAAAATAGCATATTCCTTGTTAGTAAGATGTACAGGCTTGCCATTAACCTCAACCCCACGTGTATCTAGGTTAATGCAAACTTTATCAAACCTAAACACGGAACCAAAGTGCCCTTTAGACCGCCGAACAATAGCTTGGATTCTCATTACTAACTCTTCGGCATTAAAAGGCTTAGTTAGATAGTCATCCGCTCCAAAGCTTAGCCCTTTGATTTTTTGGTCAGCTGCAGTTAAGCCTGACAAAATTAGTATTGGGGTTCGCACTCTGGCAGTTCGAAGACGCATCAATACTTCATAGCCATCAATATCAGGTAGCATCAGATCTAAAATGATTAGATCATAATCATAAATTCTTCCAATTTCTACACCGTTTTCCCCTAGTTCTACTACATCACAAGTAATACCTTCATGGGCCAATATTATTTCAATAGACCTAGCAGTTACTTGATCATCTTCAATAAGCAACACTCGCATTTATCAACTAATTATTAATATTATTTCTTTTAACGAGAATCTCATTACAATCCTTAAAAATCAAGTTTTTTCTTCATCTTAGTTATTAACTTATTAAAATTTTAAGATGAATATTCTATATTATAGCTAATTTGATGATTTTTACTAACTCAATTTCCTTTTTCTTTTAATTTTTTATTATACAACTCACCAAAATCTATGGGATCGAGCATTAATGGATGCCACCCCCCTCCTTGCGTTATGTCTGCAATAATTTTTCGTGCATAAGGAAAAATTATAGAAGGACAATCAATAGCTAATACAGGTTGCTGATGATCGCTAGGCGTGTTTACAAGATGGAAAACTCCAGCATACCTGAGAGATATTAAAAATAAAGCTATTTGCTCCAACTTGGTCTTAGCTTCAATTGCTATCTCCACCTCAAAAAAGTCATCTTCTTCTAAAGGAACTACTCGTAGATCAAGAGACAGCTCGATATCAGGTCTTTTAGCGTTATTGAGAATCTCAGGAACAGCGGGGTTTTCAAACGATAGATCTTTAATATATTGAGCAATAACTTCTATATGGGGGGAGGAGTCAGAATTTTGGTCATTTGGCATAATAAAAACCTTGCGTAAAATAAATAATAAAAATATGTTAAGTCCGTGGTAAAGTAATATTCAATTGTTTCATATATTTGCCACTACGATCAGCATAAGAAGTCTCACACACCTCATCACCTTGTAAAAATAAAAACTGACAAACTCCTTCGTTAGCATAAATCTTAGCAGGCAGAGGAGTAGTATTAGAAAACTCCAAGGTCACGTATCCTTCCCATTCTGGTTCTAAAGGCGTCACATTGATAATAATGCCACACCTAGCGTAAGTTGATTTACCCAAACATAGCACAATAGTGCGCCGAGGAATTTTAAAATATTCTACCGTTCTAGCTAAAGCAAAACTATTAGGAGGAATTATACAAACATCTGCTTCTTTTTCCACTAAACTATGCTCATCAAAGTTTTTTGGATCCACTATTGTCGAGTTTATATTGGTAAATATCTTAAACTCTTTTGCTACCCTAGCATCATATCCATATGACGACAAACCAAAAGAGATAATCTTCTGATTATTATACTCCTTGACTTGCTTTTCTACAAAAGGATTAATCATATTACAGCTAACAGCCATTTCTTTGATCCACTTGTCGCACATGACTGGCATATTGTTTCCTATTATCCTCTTTCTAAAATAGGCGATAGTACATATTATATTAAGATTATTTCAAATCATAATTTTGTCAAGAAAGCAAATATAATATATTTTCACTCTTTATTCCATGCTAAAACATTGCTAAGCATTAAGACAACTTTCCGTTATTGACATAGCAATCAGATTCAAATATAATTTAACTTAAATGATTTTGAGTTTAATATACGGAGCCAAAAAGCTCTAACTCTCTTTAAGTACGACAAAGCCACTGTGGTTTATATTTTACCTAGGGAGTTTGATACTAAGTTCAAAAGCAAACTCTATAACTAAAAAGGTTTTTATGTCTAGATTTACTGGTAAAGTTAAGTGGTTTAATCCAAGTAAAGGTTACGGTTTCGTCCAACCTGAAAATGGAGATAAAGATATATTTGTGCACGTCTCAGAAGTAGAAAGAGCAGGTATACGTAATCTTCAAGAAGGACAAAGATTGAGTTTCGAGCTAGAAAACAGCAGAGGTAAAACTGCTGCTATCAAATTAGAATTAGTTTAGTAATATTATTTAACTATCTACTTAAATCTTAAATCAAAAAATTAAGAGTAAGGCAAAACTTGCAGGGGTAGCTAAGAATACTCCTATGATATTTTTTGCACCTGCATTTTGTAACTTATCTTCCCTCACTATAGCTATCGCAATTCATTGCAAGCTATTGTTAAGTTGCCTAGTGTTTTGCCATACCTTTATGCTAAGCAAATTCTGCTTACGGAAAAACATATAGTTTAAAGCAACATAATAAAAATTAAGGAAT
This sequence comes from uncultured Rickettsiaceae bacterium, assembly GCA_964567405.1. Lineage (GTDB taxonomy): Bacteria > Pseudomonadota > Alphaproteobacteria > Rickettsiales > Rickettsiaceae > CAZMMN01. The sequence goes on from CAZMMN010000006.1 coordinate 4,714, forward strand.
AAAATGAATGATTTTAACGGCATCAATCTCCCCCTGGAGATTGTTTCCTCACTTGAGCGTATGAGCATAATAAAACCAACTGAAATTCAAAAAAAAACAATTCCCATTGCTCTAGAAGGCTTAGATCTTCTTGCATCAAGCCATACAGGCTCGGGAAAAACTCTTGCTTATCTATTGCCAGCAATAGTTTCAATTATAAAGCATGACAAACCAATATTAGTAATGGTCCCCACTCGGGAGTTAGCGTCGCAAGTTCAGCAAACATTAATTAAAGTGGCTGATTCCTTAAAAATAACAAATGTTATGCTAATTGGCGGCGAAAGTATTAGTAAGCAGTTATTTTGTCTAAAGCGCAGTCCTATGGCAATAATAGCGACGCCCGGACGCCTCATTGACCATCTACAACGCGGTAGCTTAAAGGTCACAAACGTTAATATGGTGATATTGGACGAGATGGATAGAATGCTGGATATGGGAATGAAAGATCAGTTAGAAGAAGTCAACAACTATCTCCCTGAAAAAAAGCAAGTGCTAATGTTCTCTGCCACCATGCCGCCACATATTATTGAAATGTCCAAAAAATATTTAAGTAACCCCGAGCGGATAGCAATTGGATCTACTACTAAAGCTTCGGTGCAAATAAAGCAAGAAACCATGCATGTCGAAGCAGAACGTAAATTTCCGGAACTGATTAAGCAACTAAAGGAAAGAACTGGATCGATAATCGTATTTGTAAAAACTAAAAATAACGCCGATCGATTAGCAAAAATGCTAAAGCTGGAAAATCTACGGGCTGAGGCAATCCATGGCGATCTTAGCCAGAGCAAGCGCACAAGCGTTATACTATCGTTTCGCCAAGCTAGAAATAGAATTATGGTAGCAACTGATCTAGCTGCTAGAGGTCTTGATATACCCCATACACAGCATGTAATCAACTATGACTTACCAATGTGTCCAGAAGATTACTTACATAGAATAGGCAGAACCGGAAGAGGCAGCAATACAGGAAATGCTCTTTCCTTCATCTCACCAGAAGACGGCAAGAAATGGAGAGCAATAGACAGGCTAATGAAATACGGCGAAACAACAGACAGGCAGAATATCGAGAAACCTAGAAACAACCAAAGCTTCCTCAAACGCCCCAGAAATGAAACTGGCAGAAGAGACATGTTGAAAGGGAGAAAATACTAGTAGGATGTTTTCGATCTCCTACTTAGCATTTACTTAGGCTCATAATTTTTATCGGAAGCACTGCCTTAAAATTTCTCTTGTTGAGAGTTGAATATAATATCCCCCTTCTCAGCTATCATAAAAAAAGTAGAACTTTCTTTCGACAATGGTGATGTATACTTCTAAATGAAAAATTGGGAGACGAAGTTTTACTTGAAAAAGAGCTAGGAGCGACAAGGCGAGAAGCACCTAGCGCTTAATATGCGTGGGACGCCGCAGCTGCAGGTAGGACGACGCCAATTTTCAAGTAAAACGATTATAGTTTTGCTATAAAGCATCCGGGGCTGATGAGTGAACATCAGCCCCGGATTTTTGGCAGTTAATTATTATTAAATCTACTATAGCTAGACTAACGACAGAGACTAGAAATCCATGCCGCCCATACCTCCCATACCACCGCCGCGACCACCTGGCATTATTTCTTTTTCTTCAGATGGACAGTCAGTAATTAACGACTCGGTGGTGATGACTAGCCCTGCAACTGAAGCAGCATCTTGCAAAGCAGTGCGCACCACTTTGGTAGGGTCAATGATACCGGCTTTAAACATGTCGGTATAAACCATTTTTTGCGCATCAAAACCATAGTTTTTGTCTTGGCTTTCTTGCAATTTGCCCACTACAATAGCGCCATCTACTCCCGCATTTTCTGCGATTTGTCTGAGCGGTGCCTGTAAAGCTCTTTTTACTATGTTAATGCCTACCTGTATATCTGCATTAGCTCCGTTTATAGCAAGATTTTCAAGAGAACGGCTAGCATAAAATAAAGTAGCCCCACCTCCTGGCACCACTCCTTCCTCAACTGCTGCTCTGGTGGCATGTAAGGCGTCTTCCACACGGTCTTTTTTCTCTTTCACTTCCACCTCAGTAGCACCGCCAACTCTAAGGACAGCTACGCCTCCCGCAAGCTTAGCAAGACGTTTTTGTAGCTTCTCTTTATCATAATCAGAGCTAGCTTCCTCTATTTGCTTACGAATTTGGCTGCAGCGCGCATCAATTTCGGGTTTATGTCCGGCTCCGCCTATGATAACCGTATTTTCCTTCGAAATAGTAACTTTTTTAGCGGTACCAAGCATTTTAACATTAACATTTTCCAGTTTCATTCCTAGTTCTTCGCTAATAACTTGACCACCTGTTAAAATTGCTACATCTTCCAGCATTAGCTTTCTGTTATCGCCAAAGCCCGGCGCCTTAACTGCCGCTACTTTGAGACCACCACGCAACTTATTTACAACTAAGGTTGCTAGCGCTTCTCCTTCAATATCTTCAGCAATTATTAATAATGGACGAGAAGACTGCACCACTGACTCAAGAACTGGCAATAATGGCTGTAGAGATGATAATTTTTTCTCATACAGTAAGATATAAGGATTATCTAGCTCCGCTATCATTTTTTCAGAGTTAGTGACAAAATATGGAGAGATATAACCTCTATCATCAAACATCATCCCTTCTACTACCTCTACCTCAAAGCCAAAACTCTTAGCTTCTTCAACCGTAATTACTCCTTCTTTGCCTACCCTTTCCATAGCTTCGGCTATTTGTCTTCCAATTTCTTCATCACCATTAGCCGAGATAGTGCCAACTTGCGCAATTTCTTCTTTGTTACTAATTTTCTTGCTGGCTTTCTTAATTTCATCAATCACTTTATCCACGGCAATATCTATACCGCGTTTAAGGTCCATTGGATTAGAGCCGGCGGCTACTGCCTTATGCCCTTCTCTCGCTATTGCTTGCGTCAGTACCGTCGCTGTAGTAGTACCATCACCAGCAGTATCTGCAGTTTTGCTGGCTACCGCTCTAACTAGCTGAGCTCCAACATTTTGTTCTCTGCACTTTAGCTCCACCGCTTTCGCAACTGTTGCTCCATCTTTAGTTACTTTAGGAGGACCAAACGATTGCTCTATTGCAACGTTTCTTCCTTTTGGCCCCAAAGTAACCTTAACAGTATCAGCTAGAACATCGATACCCTTTAAAATTTTATCACGCGCTTCTCTACCATGTTTGATTTGTTTTCCTGGCATAGTTTAAATCTCCTTAATAAAATATTTATTAGCTAATAATCCCCATAACATCAGATTCCTTGATGACCACTAACTCTTGCCCATCAATTTTTATCTCTGTGCCGCCCCATTTACCATACATAACTTTATCACCCACTTTAATCTCTAATGGATGAACTGTACCATTTTCTCCTCTGATACCATTACCGATCGCCAGCACTTCGCCTTGCATTGGCTTTTCTTTAGCAGTATCAGGGATAATAATGCCGCCAGCGGTTTTCTCCTCTTGCGGTGTTGGTTTAACAAGAATTCTATCGTACAATGGCTTAAATTTCATCTATACCTCCAAATGGTTTTTTTTGTACACTTTCTATATAGGACTGGTTCCTTGCTAGTTCAAGTAGTGAGCAAAGAAATTTTTTAGAATAATTTATCTAGTTCTTGCTTATAGGATTTTAGTATTTGCGTTAAGCTTGAAGATTTTAGGAAGAGTGACAGCATACTCACATAGTTGGTAAATGAACTGAAAGGATTACTAGGAACCTTATTTAATTCCCTACATAACACCATAATTAATTCGCGACGATAGTTGTTAGCAATTTCTGGGCTATCCTTAGCAAAATTATAAATAGCCCGCAAATTATTATAAACTTCAAAGTCAGAAGCTGGCGTACGACTATTAGGAGAAACTTTTAAAGATACTGTCTCCTTAATAAAAACAAACTTACTATATTTAGCGCATTTTAACGATAGCGACATATTATGAGTATATATATCTCTATCCGCTCCTTTAGTCTTGTCAAGCAACCTCACACTCACCAACGAACCAGGTAAGCCAATATTCCTAATTCCCACAAATTTATCTTTTAATATTGCACTAATAGGAGAGTCAACTAAAACCACTTCCTTGACGCCGCTTGTTAATTTAGCTTCTCGATCGCTGCTAATGCCAAACGCAACTTCACTGCCCATTTTCTCACAACTATCAATCAGTCTAGCAGTAGCATTAGGCGTTATTATTTCTTGACCATTCACAAAATGCGCATAATTGCCGCTAATCAAGTTAATCGCTTGGTTAATGCTAAGTGAAGACCCAATATTACTGTTAGTTACGATGGTAGTCTTAGGCAGAAAGGAAGCACAACTTTTTATTGCTGATACAGAGTCATCTGAGGAACCATCATCAATAAAAATAAACTCCCTTAGAAAAGAGCCATTTATTTTTTTTAAAGAATCTATTACTTGAGAAATTGTATTTTGGTGATTATGTACTAAAATAATATAACTGCATTTTAACATACAAGCTAAAGCCAATTTAAGTAAAAATATACTGCCACTATTAAGCTTTTCGTAGTTTTGATTTTATGTTATGTTATTTATACTTAATGATGTTATAAATATATTTTTCTCTGAATGCAAGTTTATCCTTTGCGGCTAGTTCCTGAGAAAACTAGCTTTAATTTTATGGGCTTCAAAAAAGCTGCTTATACTATCTCAATCGTATTATCTTTAATAAGTATTTTATTGATAGCAATTTATAATTTTAACTTTGGTATTGATTTTAGAGGAGGAATTGGCATAGAAATTAGAGCGACTCACTCGCCTGATCTCAGCCAAATGCGCAGCGTATTAAGTAAGTTAAATCTTGGTGAGGTATCTATTCAGCATTTTGGCAGCGCACACGACATTGCTATCAAAGTAGCAGTCAGCAAAGACCAAGACTTAACAAAACATATTGAGAATATTAAGCATGCTTTATCTTCTAACTTCCCGGGGGAACTGGAATATCGCAGCATTAATATGGTAGGACCGCAAGTTGGTAAGCAATTAATAAACTCTGGAATAACAGCTACTCTTTTATCATTTTTAGCTATTATGGCATATATTTGGCTCAGGTTTGAGTGGTACTTTGGGCTTGGAGTATTGACGGCTTTAATGCACGATGTAGTCTTAAGCCTTGGCTTTATGAGCTTTATGCAATTAGATTTTAACTTAAGCACCATTGCAGCAATTTTAACTATAATTGGCTACTCGGTTAATGACTCGGTAGTAATTTATGACCGTATTAGGGAGAATCTACGCAAATTCAGCAAAAAATCTATTAGCGAAATCATTAACATCAGCGTTAACGAAACTTTATCCCGCACCACTTTAACTGTACTAACAACGCTGCTCGCAAGCTTAGCATTAGTAATTTTTGGGGGTGAGGCAATATATAGTTTCAGCATATTAGTCTTTTTTGGAATAATAATAGGAACTTATTCTTCTATCTTTATTTCCGCTCCTATTTTAACTTTATTTGGAGGTAATAATTTCAAAACTATTAAGCACTAGAAAAACATTTGTCTAATGATTATATATGCCTACCACTTTTTAAGTTTTCTCTCTTTGCCTATATATTTTATATTACTGTTTATCAGACTAATTAGGAAAAAAGAACTAATAAGCAGGGTTAATGAGCGCTTTGGTATTACGCACTATCGTAGACCAGAAGGAGCGTTAATTTGGCTGCACGCTGCCAGTGTTGGAGAATCAATGATGGCTTTGACCTTAATTGAAGGGCTTAGTAAAATTGATCCTAGCCTCAATTTTCTTATTACCTCTGGAACCGTCTCTTCCTCTCGGATCATACGAAACAAACTTCCTGATTCCACAATTCATCAATTCCTCCCAATTGATAATATAATTTTTGTTAACAAGTTCTTACGGCATTGGCAACCCACGCTCGGAATTTTTATTGAGTCAGAATTATGGCCATGTGTTATTGTGCAGGCGGCAAAAATCTGCCCATTATTGCTACTTAATGCTTGTCTTTCTGACAGATCATTTAAATTATGGCTTAAGCTACACGTATTTTTCCAGCAGCTTATGAAAAATTTCCTCGCCATTGCCGCTCAAAGCGATAGCAATTGGCAAAAATTTAAACAGCTTGGCATATCTACTGCCTTGCATCTTGGTAATATAAAATTTGCTAATAAAAAGTTAGTAGTAGATAACAAAGAATACTCCTCTCTAGCAAAGCTTTTATCAAATAAGAAAATTATAGTGCTTGCCAGCACTCATCTAGCAGATGAACAAGTGATTTTAAAAGTTATTAAACCTATAAAAGAGCAGTTTCCAGATTGCTATTTCATTTTAGCACCCCGTCACCCCGAACGAAAAAGTGAAATTAGCATCTTATGCGAAGAGCTGGGCTTGTCTTTTAGCTTTAAAACTAAAACCTCACTTCCCTTATTAGAAGATGACCTATACATTGTTGACAAACTAGGGGAACTTGGGGTACTTTATGACCTTGCTTACGCCTCATTTATCGGAGGCTCTTTTAAACAGGGAGGACATAACGTATTAGAGCCAGCACATTTTGGCAATTTAATTATATTTGGTCCAAATATGAGCAAAACCAGAGATATTGCCGCTGCTATTCTCACCAACAAAGCAGCAATTCAAATTAAAGATGAGCAGCAATTGCTTTCTGCTTTGCAGTATTTCTTATCTCACCCCGAACAAGCTGCTATTTATGGAGCAAATGCGCTAAAATTCATTGCAGATAACCAAAAAATTCTATCGGCTTATTTAGATTTAATTATTTCATCCTATAAAAACGAAAAATTTAATAACTCACTAGCTAGAGCAGAAATAGATTAATCTAAGCAAATTATTTTATCTTCTCTCTTTAATTTACAAAATTAGTGATTATATTAAGTTTCAACTTAATTCAATTAATTAAGGGGTTTACAAGCAATAATTTACCTTATAGAATTTAGGGAAAATAGTAAGCTTACTCTGAGCAAATAGCGTAGAGAAATATTATCAAAATTTGTTATATTACATAAGTAGATAGTGAAAGAAAATGAAAAAGCGTAATAGCTTATTGGTAGCCACGAATGATCAAGGATTCTATCAATACCTACAAAAAATAAATAAAATTCCATCATTGAGCAAAGAAGAAGAATTCCTTTTAGCTAAAGCTTACTTAGAACAAAATGATCTAGCAGCCGCTCATAAATTAGTTACTAGTCACCTTAAATTAGTAGCCAAAATTGCCATTAAATACAAAAATTATGGATTTCCTATTCCCGAGCTGGTAGCAGAGGGCAATATGGGCTTAATGCAAGCAGTAAAAAAGTATAATCCTGATCTGGGCTTTCGTCTCTCTACCTATGCGATGTGGTGGATTAAAGCAGCGATTCAAGAATATATTTTAAGGTCATGGTCTCTAGTAAAAATTGGTACAACGGCTACTCAAAAAAAATTATTTTTTACCTTAGGTAAAATTAAAAACAAGATTAGCCATCTCTATGCACGTCCAATACAACAAGAAGACTTTACAAATATTGCACAAGAGCTAGGTATCTCAGAAAATGAAATAAATGAAATGGATATACGATTGTCTAAAAGAGATAGTTCTCTTAATAATCTTATTAACATCTATAATGCAGGTGATGGAGAGTTAATTGAATTTGTTCCTGATACTCGCCCTAATCAAGAAACGGTATTAATTCACCGTGATGAGAGCTCAAAAAAGCGGCAAATGTTAAAAAAGGCAATGATGACCTTAAATACTAGAGAGCTAGAAATTTTAACTGCTAGAAGATTAGAAGAGCTGCCAGTCACTCTTGAAGAATTAAGTGTAAAACATAAAATTTCGAAAGAACGTGTCAGACAAATTGAAGATAAAGCAGTAAAAAAACTACAATCCTTCGTTCTTGCAAAATCAGCAGAACAAGGCACTTCAATACAACATTAATAAATTAAGATGTTACCTACAACTAACCATCCTTTTATTTTGAGCAAAGGAATCTTTGTCATAATATTATTCTTTATTATCTCAGGATGCTTTCCTATCGATACTTCAACTACTTATAACAAAAGCTTAACATACGGGCATTCTACCTCTGAGCCTATATATCTAGGTTTTTACGACAATAAAGGGGCTTCATTTTATTTTAAGCTACAGCATGAAGTTACCTCATCTCATTATTTATTGCGCGTATACTGGAAAAACCCTACCAAAGAAGCGATATTTGATGGAATGCAATCTTCATTAAAATTTTTAATTAATGGCAATGAGATAATCACCTTATATCCTCTTAACTATCCAGAAGTGGTGGCATATGATATTGAAAATAAAATACAGATAGAGGAAGCAATATTTGCCCTTACTTCTGATCAGATAAGTTCACTAGCTCACGCAAAAAGCGTAAAAGTAGAACTTACAGGTAAATATACTACCATAGTAGGACATTTTACTAAACTTCACACTTTTAGGGCTTTTAAAAACTTTCTGAGGAATGGTTAGGAGGGGTTTTATTATATTAGCAAGGTAATCATGCTCTTCCTAACAAATAATCAGTTTAAGTTTTTTTTATTTTTTTCTCTTATCATCATCGCCTCAACTACAGCTTACTTAATTTATTCCCGCCCCTTTTCTTCTTTAAATGAAATCGTTATTATCTACCCTGATGAAAGTCCTACAAAAATAAAACCTCAAGAAACCGGCGGCTTAGTAATGCCCAACTCCGATAATACTATCTACGAAAGCTTACAGCGCTCAAAACCTCTTATAAGAAAGATTAATATACTGCCCGAACCTGAAGCGCCAATTAATATATCCACAAAAAATCCTACTGTTCCTGTAGATCACATTGATGCTATTTTAGCCAAAGTGCTTATGGAAGAAACAAAAACCAGCAATGATAAAGATCAAGAGCTAAAACCGGTCTCCGAATTAACAATTACAGAAACAGAGTTGTTAGATGAATTGGAAGCCCTAATGCCTAAGGTCAATAGAAAACTAAACATCATAAAAATTGCTGAAAAAACTGATAAGTTAGAGCCGACAACACGTACTAAAAGATTAAATCTTAGCCACTATAAAATTCAGCTAGGCTCAGTGAAATCTGAAATGGAAGGAATTCAAGCTGGGGAAAGAATAAAAAAGAAATATGCTAAAATTCTTGATAATCCCACTATATCTCTAAAAAAAATTGAGGATTCTAAAGGACATTTTTTTTATTTAGTGATTGCAGCAAATCATTATACTATAAGCCAAGCTAAAAATATTTGTAAAAAATTATCAGCTGCTCAGCAAGAATGTATTATTACCCAAGATTATAATTAGACATGGTGTAAAAAGCTAGGAAGTGGAAGAAAGAATGCGGATGATCATACTTCCAGTAAATATGAAAAATTGAGCGACGAAGTTTACTTGAAGTATACTAACTTTTCTATCCATATTTTTAATGGCTGCATAAGTGGAATTGAGAGGTCATTTTTTAAGAGCTGTAAGACCCATGGTATATATTTTAGATAGGTTGGTTGGTTGTCACGCTGGGCTTTGCGAGCGAAGATTCCAACTATTCGACTATTGCGCTGCGCCCCTAAAATATGATAGCTCAAGATTAAATCTTGACGTGATATAGGGGTATGGCTTAAATAATATTCTAGCAGCTCATTACTAAGTGAATGGGATATTTCCATCCGTGCATCTTCTAGAACGGATACTAAGTCATAGGCTGGGGAACCGATAATTGCATCTTGAAAATCTAAAAGCCCCATAGATTGGATCCCCTCTCTATTGCCAATATACATCATATTTTCTCCATGATAATCCCTTAGCACTATACATGGTGATATGTCAGGAAGTTTGCTAAGAATAGCTTGCCAGATTGCAAAAAATTCACTTTTCTCTTCGTCATGCAAGAAGCGGTTAGCAGCAAAAGGCAGATACCAATTAACATATAATTCTAGTTCTTTTAACAGCAGCTGAGGGGTATAAAAGTCTAAATTATTTGGAACCTGAATAGACTGAAGCTTAATTAATACATCAATAATTAGCTTATAAATTTCTTTGTTCTTACTAGAATTAGTATGTTCTAGCAAATATTGCTTTATGCTAATGCTGCCAAAGTCCTCAAGAATAAGGAAACCATCTCGACTATTAACGTGATAAATTTCTGGGGCAGAAAAACCATGGCGGCGCAAAAACTCAGCTACTTGGATGAATGGCTCAACACTATAGTGTTCAGGAGGACAATCCATTAGAATATAACTATTAGCAGCTGCAATAACCCTATCATATTTTCTAAAGGAAGCATCACTCGGAAGAGGTGAAATTTGCCAGTCCTGCGATAAAAAACTATAGAGAAATTGCTTTTTTAATTCTTCTCGCTTTATAGTCATGGAATGATTTTAAACAGCAATCTGCTGCTTCTTAGAGGTTCTTTTAGAACTAACTATTGGTCCTATTTTTCCTTCAACTACCTCTTTAGTAATAAGGAGGCGTGACTTTCTCAGTTCATTAATATTATACATACTATCTAGCAATAGTTTTTCAATTACTGATCTAAGAGCCCTAGCTCCTGTTTTTCTTTCTAAGGCTCTTTCTGCTATCAAACAGAGAGCATCTTCATCAAATACTAGATCAATCTCATCAATTTCAAACAGTTTTTTATACTGTTTAATAATCGCATTTTTTGGTTGAGTCAGGATAGAAATAAGAGCTATCTTGTCTAATTCATCTAAAGTGGTCACAATAGGGAGACGTCCCACAAATTCTGGAATCATACCAAATTTTACTATATCATCCATCTCAAGTTTCTTTAGCATCTCATTATGTCGTGGGTCTTTTTTGGATCTCACCTCGGCGGCAAAACCAATCGAAGTTTGGGTGGTACGAGCAGAGATAATATTTTCTATTCCCATAAACGCCCCACCACAAATGAAGAGAATATTAGTGGTATCTAGTTGCACAAAATCCTGTTGCGGATGCTTTCTTCCTCCTTGTGGAGGAACATAGGCAGTTGTTCCTTCGATAATTTTTAGCAATGCTTGTTGTACTCCTTCCCCTGATACATCTCTAGTTATGGAAGGGTTATCAGATTTTCTCGCTATCTTATCCACCTCATCTATGTATATGATACCTTTTTGGGCTTTGGCAACGTTAAAGTCTGCTGCTTGCAACAGTCGTAGCAAGATATTCTCTACATCCTCTCCAACATATCCTGCCTCTGTTAATGAGGTAGCATCAGCCATGGCAAAAGGCACATCAAGAATCTTAGCAAGAGTTTGTGCTAGTAAGGTTTTCCCTGACCCGGTAGAACCAATAAGCAAAATGTTGGACTTAGTAAGTTCCACTGTCTCAGTATCTTCTTCACTGTATTCTAAGCGCTTGTAATGGTTATAAACAGCTACGGCTAGAACCTTTTTTGTTTGATCCTGACCTATTACATACTCATTAAGAGCCTCATAAATTTTTTTAGGACTAGGAATTGAGGGATTAGCCTTTCTAATTTTGGATTTGCCTTGTTTTATAATATCTGAACATGCATTAATGCATTCATCACAGATGAATACAGTAGCGCCAGCAATTAGTTTTTTTACTTCATACTGACTTTTACCGCAAAAAGAACAATGTAATTCTTTTTCATCTTCTTTGGATGTCATAATAAACTTTAACTACTTTAATCTGAATTGTTTCTATTATAAATAACTTGTTAATAAAATAAAAGTTAAATCACGGTCGCTATATTGTCACGCTGGTAAATGATTTCATCAATAAGTCCAAATTCTTTAGCTCTTTCAGGACCCATAAAATTATCTCTTTCCATGCTTTGAACTACTTCCTCTAACTTTTGCCCGGTATGGTTAACATAAATATTGTTAATAATGGCTTTTAATTTTAGGATTTCTCTGGCATGGATCTCAATATCTGTCGCTTGCCCATGAAAACCTCCGAAAGGCTGATGGATCATAATGCGGCTGTGAGGCAAAGAATAGCGCATTCCAGGGCTGCCTGCCGTTAGTAATAAAGACGCCGCAGAACAAGCCTGACCAATACATAATGTAGCTATTTTAGGTTTAACATATTGCATAGTGTCATATATAGCGAGTCCCGCAGTAACTACTCCTCCTGGCGAGTTAATATATAAATAAATATCTTTATCAGGATTTTCAGATTCTAAGAATAGCAGTTGAGCCACTATCACATTAGCCATATGATCTTCTATTTGCCCGCAGACAAAAACTATTCTTTCTTTTAAAAGGCGCGAGTAAATATCGTAAGCTCTCTCGCCTTTGGAGGTATGTTCTATTACTATTGGTACATAAGTCATTTCTATCTTCCTTTACTCAGAATAACGAAGCCTAAATCATACAAAATTAACATGCTTTTGCAATACTAAGGCTATGAGTTTTAACTTATAATAGGCTGACAAGTTTCTATTTTCCTTATAATTGGAAGAGAGGAAATCATTAGTAATGTGTTGGTTGTTACCATATTTCCTGCTTTATTAACACCTTTCAGAAGAGAGCCGTCTGTAACGCCAGTAGCTGCAAATATAACTCTACCGCTTGCCAAGTCCTCCAACACATATTTCTTGTTAAAATCTTTAATCCCCATCTTTAAGGCTTTTTCTTGTTCTTCTTTTGTCTCTAAGATTAACCTAGCGTGTATTTGCCCACCAGTGCTGCATAGAGCTGCTGCAGCCAAAACACCTTCAGGTGCACCTCCAATTCCCATATAAACATCTGCTTTTGATTGGGGCAAGCTGGTCTCAATTATAGCACTGACATCTCCATCTCTAATTAGCCTTACTCTAGCGCCTGTTGCAAGCACTTTAGTGATTAGGTCATGATGACGGGGACGATCTAGGATAACCACCGTTAATTCCGCTATATTGCAGTTTTTAGCTTCAGCAATATTCTTTAGATTAGCAGCAGGCGAATTATCCAAATCAAGAATTTGCTGCGGATAATTAAACCCAATAGCAATTTTTTCCATATATACATCGGGCGCATGAAGAAATCCTCCTTTATCTGTCATCGCTATAACAGCTAAAGCATCATTTCTGCCGGTAGCCAGCAAGGAGGTTCCTTCAAGCGGGTCAACTGCAATATCTATTTCTCTGCCTTTGCCATTACCCACTTTTTCACCTATATAAAGCATCGCTGATTGGTCTCTTTCTCCTTCGCCAATCACCACTACACCTTGAATGTTAATTTTACTTAAAGCCTCCCGCATAGCGGTAACCGCTAATTTATCCGCTCCTTTTTCATCTCCTTTACCGAAGGAGTTATAAGCAGCAATTGCTGCAGCTTCTGTAACTTGTACTGCTGCTAGCGCTAGATCCTCTAACAATTAATATACTCCTAAATTGTATTACCTAGAGTGATAATATTATCAATATTTCTTACTGGCAAATGATTAGTTAACGATGAATATTGCTTAGGCTATTGTAAGCATAATTATTTTTCCTTAGTATGAATTACAACTAATAATTAACTACCGCATAATCCCATGGACCCAAGACTAAACTCGATGACATCTAATATGAGAATTATTGCTGCTGAACACCCT